>NZ_CP059187.1:0-300000 GCF_014251375.1 Blattabacterium cuenoti
ATGGATAATGAAGCTTTAATAGATTCTTTTTCAGATTTTAAATCAGAAAAAAATATAGATAGAGTTAATCTCATGGCTATTTTGGAAGAATCTATACGATGTGTATTAAGAAAAAAATACAATTCTTCTAAGAATTATGATATTATTGTTAATCCTGATCAAGGGGATTTAGAAATTTGGAGAAATCGCATAGTAGTTCAAGATGGAACAGTAAAAGATGTCAATAAGGAAATAGAATTATCTACTGCTCGTAAAATAGAACAAGATTTCGAAATAGGAGAAGAAGTTACGGAAAAAGTTGAGCTAAAATCTCTTGGGAGAAGATCTATTTTATCTCTAAGACAAAATCTCCTTTCAAAAGTAAACGAATATGACAATACAAATACTTATCAAAAATTTAAAAAAAAAATAGGAGAAATTATTAACGTTGAAGTCTATCACATTTTACCTAGACAAATTATTATGAGAGATGAAGAACAAAATGAAATGGTTCTTCCGAAACAAGAGCAAATTCCAAATGATTTTTTCCGTAAAGGAGATCCTATTCGAGTACTAGTGAAACGAGTAGATTGGAAAGATAACAAACCTTTTGCTATTTTGACTAGAAGAGATGATACTTTTCTTGAGGAACTTTTAAAACTAGAAATTCCTGAGATTTCTGAAGGATTAATCACTGTCAAGAAAGTTGCACGTATTCCAGGAGAAAAAGCAAAAGTATCTGTAGAATCTTATGATGATCGCATAGATCCTGTAGGTGCTTGTGTAGGAATGAAAGGTTCTAGAATTCATCCTATTGTAAGAGAATTAAAAAACGAAAACATAGATGTAATTAATTATACATCTAATACGCAACTATATATAACAAGAGCTTTAAGTCCGGCTAAAGTTTCTATGATGGAAGTTGACGAAAAACACAAATATGTCAACGTATATGTAAAACTAGAAGAAATATCTAAAGCCATTGGAAGAGGAGGTCAAAATATAAAATTAGCCAGTCAATTAACTGGATACAAAATACATATATTTAGAGATTTTCCTTATGAAGATGATGTCGAATTAACAGAATTTTCTGATGAAATAGAACCAGAAATATTAGAAAAATTTCACAAAGTAGGATTAAATACGGCAAAGTCAGTTTTAAATTATAGAAACAATGATCTTAGCGAACGGATAGACATAGAAGAAAAAACTCTAACTAAAGTAGTTAGAATACTCAAAAAAGAATTTGAAGAAGAATTCAATAATAATTAATCTAAATTTTTACTTTTGTTCTTATTTTAGATTTATATATGACTGATAAAATCAGATTAAAAACAGTATTAACGAAATTTAATATTTCCTTACAAAGAGTGGTCAATTTTTTGCAAAGAAAAGGAATAAAAATAGAAAACAATCCTAACGCAAAAATAGAAGAAAAAGTGTATAGATTTCTCGTAAGAGAATTTCAAACTTATAAAGAGATACGAGATGCTTCTGAAAAAGCTTTTTTACAAAAGAGAATTGAAAAAGAAAAAATAAAAAAAGAAGTTATAAGTAATCAGAAAATTATTCGTGCAAGATCAGAAAGAATTATTAGGTTTAAAAAACTAGGTAAAATAGACATTGATATATTCGAAAAAAAATATGGAAATGGAAAAGAAAAAAAAAATAATCAACACGAACATAAGTATAAAAAACCTGCATTAGAAAAAAACAGAGAAAAAGAGAACAAGCCAGAACATATAGATACGGTCTATCAAAAACTAGATGGAGTAATGTTAACAGGAGATAGGATAGATCTTTCTCAATTTGAAAGAAAAAAAACAAAACAAGAGAACAATCCCATTTTTCTTAAAAAGAAACGTAAAAGAATTAATAAAAAAAAAGAAATCCTTATTGAGGATATAAAAAATGTTCCAGTAAATAGAAAAAAACAAGAGAAAGAAAAGAAAGATAATAACAAAAATTATTCTTATCCTTTTGATAAAAAAATGGGAAAAGAAAAATCAAAAAATAAGAAACATTATCAAAAATCTATAATTACTAATGAACGAATTGAAAAACAAATTAAAGAAACTTTAGAAAAGATTTCTTCAAAAAAGGGAATTAAATCAAAATACTCAAAGATTAGAAAAGAAAAACGACAATACAAAAAAGAAAAAAAAATTATTCAAAATGAAATTGAAAATAAAAAACAAGACAAAATTCTTAAAATAGCTGAATTTACAACTGTTAATGAATTAGCATCTATGATGAACGTTAATGCAACAGATGTAATCGTTTCTTGTATGTCTTTAGGGATCATGGTGACCATGAACCAAAGATTGGACGCAGAAATTTTAACACTTGTTTCTGATGAATTCGGATACAATGTAGAATTTGTAGGATTAGATTTAGAAGAAGCTATTCAAGGAGATCAGGATTTAGAAGAAAATCTAAAACCTAGACACCCGATTATTACTGTAATGGGACATGTAGATCATGGAAAAACATCTTTGTTAGATTATATTAGAAATACTAATGTAATTGCTGGAGAAGCGGGAGGAATTACTCAACATATAGCGGCTTATAGTGTAGAACTATCTAAAAATCAAAATATTACTTTTCTTGATACTCCTGGTCATGAAGCTTTCACAGCCATGAGAGCCAGAGGAACTCAAATAACAGACATAGCAATTATAGTGATTGCTTCAGACGATCAAGTAATGCCTCAAACTAAAGAAGCGATTAGCCATGCAAAAGCAGCAAATGTTCCTATTATTTTTGTATTCAATAAAATTGATAAACCTAATGCAAATCCTGATAAAATTAGAGAACAGTTAGCTAACTTGAATTTTTTGGTAGAAGAATGGGGGGGGAAATATCCATCTCAAGAAATTTCAGCAAAATTAGGAAACGGAATAGATAAACTATTAGAAAAGGTTCTGATATTATCCGAATTTTTAGACTTAAAAGCAAATCCAAATAAACCTGCTATAGGAACTGTCATAGAAGCCTCTTTAGATAAAGGAAGAGGATATATAACAACCTTGCTTTTACAAGGCGGAACATTAAAAGTAGGAGATTATGTTTTAGCAGGAAGTCATCATGGAAAAGTAAAAAGTATTTTAGATGAACGTGGAAAATCTCTTTCTACTTCAGGTCCATCAAAACCTATTACAATTTTAGGATTAAATGGAGCGCCTACAGCTGGAGATAAATTTAAAGTATTTCAAGATGAAAAAATCGCCAAACAACTTGCCTCTAGAAGAGAACAACTACAAAGAGAACAAAATATAAGAGCTCAAAAACATTTAACATTAGATGAAATAGGGAGACGGATAGCTTTAGGTTATTTTAAAGAAGTAAAAATTATTCTTAAAGGCGATGTAGACGGATCTGTAGAAGCTATTGCTGATTCTCTACAAAAATTATCTATAAATAAAATTATGATCAACATTATATATAAAAGTATTGGTCAAATTACTGAATCAGATGTTTTATTGGCAAGCGCTTCAGATGCTATTATAATCGGATTTAAT
This sequence comes from Blattabacterium cuenoti, assembly GCF_014251375.1. NCBI lineage: Bacteria > Pseudomonadati > Bacteroidota > Flavobacteriia > Flavobacteriales > Blattabacteriaceae > Blattabacterium > Blattabacterium cuenoti. Next base: position 3,501 of record NZ_CP059187.1, read on the forward strand.
GTTCGTCCAAATACTGGAGCTAAAAATATAGCAAAAAAAGAAAATATAGAAATCAGAACTTATTCAATTATATATGATGTAATTAATGACATTCAAGAAGCTATGGATGGAATGCTTTCTCCAGAAATAAGAGAAAAAATATTAGGGAATGCAGAAATAAGAGAAATTTTCAATATTCCAAAAACAGGGACTATAGCAGGCTGTATGGTCGTTGAAGGAAAATTATTACGTCAAGCAAAAGTAAGACTAATCAGAGAAGGAATTGTTATCCATAATGGAATTTTTACTTCTCTCAAACGTTTTAAAGAAGATGTAAAAGAAGTTTCTAAAGGATATGAATGCGGGTTAGGAATAAAAGATTACCATAACCTAAAATATGGAGATATTGTAGAAGTTTATGAAGAATTAATTACAACAGATAAGAATAAAAGTAGAAAAAAATAATAGATCCAATCAGATGAATGAAATAATATATAGAACACATAATTGTGGAGAACTATGTAAAAAGGATATTGGAAAAAATGTAGTTTTATCTGGATGGATTCAAAAATTGAGAAATCTAGGGTCTATAACTTTTATAGATCTTAGAGATTATTTTGGAATCACACAGCTAATTCTTTCAAAAAAACTAAAAAAAAAAAATCCTGAATTAGGCAAGGAATTTATCATTAAAATTAGCGGTATAGTAGGAGAAAGAGTCTCTAAAAATTATAAAATTTATACAGGTGAAATAGAAGTATTCGTTTCTCAATTAGAGATATTGAATTACTCTACAAAACCTCCTTTTTTAATAGAAGACCAGACAGATGGGGATGAAGTATCTCGTATGAAGTACAGGTATCTTGATATACGAAGAAATCCAATAAAAAATAATTTAAAACTTCGTCATAAAATTTCTTTAGAAATACGAAATTTTCTTTCTAAAAATGGATTTCTAGAGATAGAAACACCTATATTAATTAATCATACTCCTGAAGGGGCTAGAAGTTTTGTTGTTCCATCTAGAATACATTCTAGAAAATTTTATTCTTTACCTCAATCCCCTCAATTATTTAAACAATTATTGATGATTGGTGGAATTGATAGATATTTTCAAATTGTAAAATGTTTTCGAGATGAAGATGCTCGTTCGGATAGACAAATAGAATTTACACAAATAGACTGTGAAATGGTTTTTGTCAATGTAAATGATATACTATCATTTTTTGAAAATTTTATAAAACATATCTTCAAAGAAGTAAAAAATATTCAATTGGAACCTTTTAAACGGATTTCCTATTCCGATGCAATTAAAATGTATGGAACAGATACACCTGATATACAAATTGATATAAAATTCTTGGAATTGAAGGATTTCTTTTTTAAAAGAAACTCTTTTTTTTTGAAAAAAAAAGAATTTACAATGGGGGTGTCAATTCCAAATAGAAGTCACTATACATGTGAAAAAATAAATTTCATTATTGAACAGATAAAACAAAAAGAGTTAGAAATTGAAACCATTTTTTGGTTGAAATATTTTCCAGATAAAACATTTTTTTCTTCTATGAACAGTTTTATGAACAATGAAGAAGATCTTGTAAAGTATTTTAAAGCAAACCCCGGAGATTTGTTGTTCATTTTTTACGGAATAAAAACAGAAAAAAAACATAAACTAAATCAATTACGTTTAGAAATAATCCATTGTTTAAATCTGATAGAAAAGAGAAAAAAAACATTAAAACCATTATGGATCATAGATTTTCCTCTTTTAGAATGGAATGAAAATATTCAGAAATATAAACCTTTTCATCATCCTTTTACTAACCCAAAAAAAGAAGACGTTCATTTCTTGGAACATTTTCCGGAAAATGTTCGTTCACAGTCTTACGATCTTATAATCAATGGAGTTGAAATAGGAGGTGGATCTATTCGGATTCATAATAAGAACATTCAAAACTTAATTTTGAAACATTTAGGTCTTTCTACAAAAGAAATTCAATCTCAATTTGGTTTTTTTATCAATGCTTTTGAATATGGAGTTCCCCCACATGGGGGAATTGCTTTCGGCCTAGATAGATTAATTTCAATTTTAGAAGGAAAAGAAAATATAAAAGAATTTATTGCATTTCCAAAAAATAATTCTGGAAAAGATCTAATGATTAATGCTCCATATTTTTTAGAAAAAAACAAATTAAAAGAATTAAACTTGTTGTTATAAAAATTTAACATCTATTCTTTTTTTTTATATCTAGAATAAGATTCTTTATAAACAGAAATAGCTTCTTTTTTATTTTTCCAATCTCCTACTGTTACTTTCTTTCCTTCTAAATCTTTATAAACCATAAAAAAATGTTCTATTTCTTTTTTAGTATGAGAAGAAACTTCATTAATATTATTAATTGTATTATAGTTTGGATCTTTTATAGGGACACAAATAATTTTTTCATCTTCTCCTTTTTCATCAGTCATAAAAAAAATTCCAATAGGTTTAACTCGAATCAAACAACCAGGAATAGTAGGTTCAGTTAAAAAAACCAAAACATCCAATGGATCTCCATCTTTTGAAAGAGTTTTTGGAATGAAACCATAATCTGTAGGATAACTCATAGGAGAATACAAAACTCTATCCAAACGAATTAAATTACTTTTTTTATCAAATTCATATTTGTTTCTACTCCCTTTGGGGATTTCAATTAATACATCAAAATTAACTTCCATATTTATTCACTATATTATTTTTGTACAACAATTAAATTTTTCTAAATACAAAGCAACTTGTTTCGCAAATCCACCACCTAAAATACCATCTATTACTCTATGATCATAAGAGTGTGATAAATAAATTTTATGTCTAACCCCAATAAAATCTCCTTCTGGAGTTTCTATTATGGAAAGTTTTTTTTGTATCACTCCTATTGCCAATATAGCCACTTGCGGTTGATGAATAATAGGAGTTCCAAATAAATTTCCAAAACTACCAATATTACTTATTGTATAAGTCCCTCCTTGCGTTTCTTCAGGTCTTAATTGGTTAGATTTAGCTCTTTTTATTAAATCGTTAATAATTTTTATTAATCCTCCTAAACTATAGGAATCTGCGTGTTTAATTACTGGAACAATCAAATTACCATTAGGCAATGCAGTAGCTAATCCTATATGGATATTTTTTTTTTTTATAATATTAGTTCCATGAACTGAAATATTTATCATAGGAAGATCTTTGATAGCTTTCACTACACATTCAACAAATACAGACATTAAAGTCAATTTTTCTCCTGTATTCTTCTGAAAAGCATCTTTCAGTTTTTCTCTCCACTTTACAATATTTGTAACATCTGCTTCAACAAAAGAAGTAACATGTGCAGATATATTTTTACTTTCTATCATATGTGATGCCGTCATTTTACGCATTCTATCCATTTCTATAATTTCCTCCTCACTACTATTATTATGAGAATATTGTAAAGGAAAAATAATTTTATTTTCTGTATTTCTAAAATGAATATATTTTAATATATCTTTTTTAGTTACACGTCCTTTTGTACCGCCGGTCCCTTCTATAGTTTCTAATTCATAGAAATTAATTCCTTCTCTTCGAGCAATAGAACGTACAAGAGGAGAATAAAATCTTTTTTTGAATAACTCTTTTTCTTTCTCCTTTATTTCTTCTAATTCTAAAATAGCTATAGCCGTTCCTACTTTAACCACTTCATTTGGAAAAAATAATTTTTTTTTCAAAATTCCATTTACAGGAGAAGAAATTTCAGAATCTATTTTATCCGTAGCTATCTCTACTAAGAGATCTTCTTTTCTTATAGAATCTCCTTCTTTTTTTAACCAACGAATGATAGTCGCCTCTGCTATACTTTCACCCATGGCTGGAAGGGTCAAATTATACTCGGACATTTAAATTGTTATCGTTTTATATATTATTATTTTTGTTGATATTAATTTTACAAAAAGAAAAAAACAATAAAATCAAAAATAATAAATTCATCTTAAAAAATGAAAATTCTTTCATTGAATCAAATTAAAAAAATTGATCAATACTGTATTGATAACGAAGATATTTCTTCTATAGAATTAATGGAAAGGGCAGCAAAAAGTTGTTTTAATTGGATTAGAGAACATTATTCTCATCAACTCAGAAAAGTTTCATTTATAATATTAGTGGGAAATGGAAAGAATGGTGGGGATGGACTAGCTCTTTCTAGAATGTTATATTTACATGGGGCTAATGTAAAAATATACATTGTTAATATTTCTAATCGTTTTTCAAAAGAATTTATAATTAATAAAAATAGAATAATAAAATATGGAATAGAATTGCAAACAATTAATGAGGGAGAAAAATATCCATCTTTCAAGCATGATAAAAATAGTAAACTAATTGATGCAATTTTTGGAATAGGATTGAATCGTCCTATCAGAAAAAAATATTGGAAATCTTTTTTTCATTATATTAATAATTCCAAATTTTCATCTGTTATTTCTATAGATATTCCTTCTGGAATTTTTATAGGAAAAAGTCATGATAATTTTGAAGAGATTATAATAAAAGCTACTTATACATTAACCTTTCAATTTCCAAAACTTCCTTTTCTTTTGCAAGATTATGAAAATTATGTTGGAAAATGGTATTTATTAAATATTGGATGGAAAGAAGAATTCATAAAAAATATTCATGTAAAAAAATTTTATATCAATGATATAGATATTCGTTACATATATAAAAAAAGAAAAAAATTTTCTCATAAAGGAAATTATGGAAATGGCCTCATTATAGGTGGAAGTTACGGAATGATTGGTTCGATTCTTCTTTCTGCAAAAGCAAGTTTTAGAGTAGGAATAGGAAAATTAAGTGTATATATTCCTCGTTGTGGAAATCAAATAATACAAACTTCTCTCCCAGAAGCAATTGTAAAAACAGATTTACAAGAAGATTTGATAAGTTCTATTCCTAATAGTTTTTTTACTAAAAAATATGATGCTATAGGAATCGGAATGGGAATGGGAAAACATCCTATGACTGTATATGCGTTAGAATCTTTTTTGTTAAGAGTAAAAAAAAATAAAATTCCTCTAGTTATAGATGCAGATGCAATCAACATTCTATCTGATCAATCATCAAACAAATTGTTAGATCTTTTAAAAGAAGAAACTATTCTGACTCCACATCAAAAAGAATTTGAAAGATTATGTGGAATATGGAAAAATGATTATCAAAAATTAGATTTTTTGAAAAAATTTTCTGTCAAACATAAGGTTTTCGTTGTATTGAAAGGTGCGCATACTGTTATTTCGACTCCTCATGGGGAGCTTTACTTCAATAGTACTGGAAATCCGGGGATGTCTACAGCAGGAAGCGGAGATGTTTTGACTGGAATGATTACTGGACTCCTTTCTCAAGGTTATTCTCCAAAAGAATCTTGTATCATGGGGGTATACTTACATGGATTATCTGGTGACCTTTCTTCAAAAAAATTTAGTGAAGAATCTATAATAGCTATGGATATTCTAAATTCTATAGGAAAAGCTTACAAAGAAATCAAAAAAAATAAAAATGAATGAATATTTTTTTGACCTTATTTATTTATACATACCATATACATAAACGTATATAAAATAATTATTATTGATAATAATAAACTTATTTTAGAAATATAGTCTCCATATTTTATATAAAAAGTTTGATTTTTATTTATGAAAATTTTTTTTGATAAAACTCCTTCTATTCCATATGGAATAGAAGATACAATTTCTCCTTTTTCGTCTATAAAACAAGATACACCAGTATTAGCAGATCTTACAATATATTTTCTATTTTCAATAGCTCTAAGACGTGCATAATATAAATGTTGCTGATATCCTTGTGACACCCCCCACCACGCATCATTAGTAATGATCACCATAAATTCTGCATTTCTTTTAAAGAATTGAGATACATACTCCCCAAATACAGATTCATAGCATATAATAGGGGCAAACTTCACTTTTAAAAAAGGATGTAAAAATACAGAATGAGGGTCATTTTGCTTTCCATGTTCCATAATTGAACCACCAAAATTAAGTAAAATGTTTCCTAATATAGGAAAAAGAAACCTTTTATAAGGAAAAGTTTCTACAGCAGGGACTAATTTAGATTTATGATGAATGACAACATCATCCTTGTACGTTCCTATTTGGATTATAGAATTATATATATCAATCCATTGAATATTATTTTCATTTTTAAAAAAAATTGGATTAGAAGTTTTACTTCTGTTCTCTTTTTTATAAAGATCGAATAATTCTATTCCTGTAATAAATACTGTTTTTGGAGAAACTTTTTTGAGATAATTTCTAAATCCAGAAATTATGATTCTATTTTTCTTTAAGTCTTTTATAAAAATTTTAATTTCATTTCCTGGAAATGTAGTTTCAGGTGCTACAATAAAAGAATTATTTCCAATTTTTTTATCTATTAATTCTTTCAATAGAAAAATCAATCTTTCTGTTGACATTTTATATTTTTGATTATATGGATTGATATTAGGCTGTAAAATTAAAACATCAACAGTTCTTCCTTTTTTTTTTTCTTCATTCTTTAAGTAGATATACTTTAAGTAGATATAGTTTGAAATTAAAATGAGTAAAAAAATTTTTCCTATATTAAAAAGTATGTTTTTGTAGAAAAAAAGTACATTTTTATTTTCTTGATATTTTATAATAGAGTTGATAAACCCTATATTGACCATCCATATCCATACTGTCCCTCCTAAAATTCCAGTATATTCATACCATTGAATCCACTCTATACGATTAGAAAATCCATTTCCTAAATTTAACCATGGCCAGGATAATTCCCATTCTAAATGCATTTTTTCAAAAGAAATCCATATACAAACTAAAAATACATATCCTATTTTTTTACTTTTTACGTGTTTTTTTATCCATGAGTAAAACGTAAATACAACTGACATAAAAAAGGCATTAAGAATAACAGGAGCTAAATAAGCTTCTGTGGCAAAACTTCCATTAGGTCTTTTTGCATAAGATAACCACCATGTGGAGATAGCGTTCCAGGTCAAAAAAGCAGAAAAAGACAGTAAAAATATAGATAATAAAGAAAAATAATCATTAGTTTTAAATAACTGTTCTTCTACATATAAAAGTGGAATAAAAGCTATAAATAAAAGAAAAGGATTTCCGTTAGTAGGCCATCCTAATCCTAATAAAATTCCAGAAAGGAGACTATAGAAAAAAAATTCAATTTTATTATGTATTGAATCACTTCTTATCTTATCTGATTTACATTAAAAATTACTTGACTGAAGACTACATTTCATAAAAAAAAATATTGTGGAGCTGGCGGGGTTCGAACCCGCGTCCAAACAAGAAGCATGAAAGATTTCTACATACTTATCCAAAAGTTATTTTTTTTAGACTAAAATCGGTTTTTGGATCCCAAATTTTAGCTTAGATTCCGAATAATAATCACTTCAAAAACTTAAGAATCATCTGTTTTTTTATCCTTATATATTGAGTATCTCTGAATCAGTATCTATAAGAAAAAATAACTGAGAGATATTTTGCTTCTGCATATTGCAGATTTATGACGGAATAATCACATCATGCAGCATTAAGCAGCAAAAGCGTATTGTTTTTCGCCGTTTATATGTTTTGTAACGTTAGATTTACGTGTAAAACCTTACGTAACACGATATGCTTACTTTCATAACTAATCTTGCTGTCAATTCCAAAGTCAGCCCCATTCATTCAAACAATTAGTAACTCAGAATTAAAATAACAAATTTATTAAAAATTTTAAATATAACATAATAAATTTATTACATTATTTTCTAATTTTTTTTAAATCAAACTAGATTGATCTGAATAATCTAATCGAATGAAAATAAATAATAATATAGTAAAAGACCAAAAAGAAGATCCTCCGTAACTAAAAAAAGGTAAAACTATTCCTATGGTTGGAAAAAGCCCCATTACCATACTTAAATTAATGAAAAAATGAGTAAATAGAATATTTCCTACTGAATATCCAAAAATTTTTCCAAAAACATTCTTTTGTTTTTCAGATAAAAAATATATTCTGCTAATCAACAATAAATAAAATATGATTAATGTTACACTTCCTATAAATCCCCATTCTTCTCCCACAGTGCAAAAAATATAATCCGTATGTTGTTCCGGAACAAATTTACCTTTTGTAATAGTTCCTTTTTGATATCCTTTTCCAAAAAATTTTCCAGATCCAATAGCCGTTTTAGAATATAGAAGATTGTATCCGACATTATCTCTATATTTTCTATCAAATTCGTTTTGAAATAGGATATTAATCCGATTTTTATGATACGGCTTTAAAAACTTGTCAGAAAAAATAGGAGAAAAAATAACAAAGATGGATGATAAAAGAAAAAAAAATAAATAGAAAAATAAATTCTTTATAGATCTATTTTTTTTTAGAAAAAAAATAAAGAATAAAATTGAAAACAAACAAAATATAATAATCCAAAATGATATTAATAAAGAAATTACAAACAAAAAAACTAAAAATAATAGAAAAAAAATAAAATATCCGGATACTACTCCTTGTCTATATAAAGTCAAAATAAATGAAAAAAAAACTAAAGATGTCCCTGGATCTGGTTGAAAAAATATTAATAATGAAGGGAATATTATTAAAATTATAGATACAAATAACAGTACATTTTTATTTTTTTGAAGATTTTCTTGACTCAAGATATGAGCTATCATTAAAGATGTAGATATTTTGGATAGTTCTGAAGGTTGAAAACTAATGGCCCCCAAAACGTACCAGGATTTTGCACCATTTATATTTTTTCCAAAAAAAAATACTCCAATTAAAAGAAATATCGTAAATAAAAATAAAAAAAAAGAAAAATACTTATAATGTATTGGTTTTAATAAAAAAACTAAAAATATAAAAATGAAACTGAATAAAATCCATATTAACTGTTTTTCTCCTTTTTCATGGGAAACAGAATATAAATTCATGTATCCAAAAAAAGTCATAAAAATATAAATAACAACGATCCACCAATCGATATTTCTTAATAAGATTTTATTTTTTCTTTTTATATTCTTTATCAAGTCGATTTTTTTTTGTATGAAAATTTATTTTTTTTATTCCTGCTATATAATCGTACACTTTCTGTAACCCTGAACCCATAATATTTTTTTCAAGATTTTTTCTATGAACATTATTTAGAATATATTTTTCTGCAAGTAGAGTAGCTATAGGCCCCGCCCAACGAGATCCAAAACCTCCATTTTCTATGATTACAGAAATTGCTATTTTAGGATCTTCTACTGGAGCAAATAAAATAAAAATAGAATGATCAGGAAGAGGAATTATTTTTTTATTATGAATTTTCATAAAATTTTGCGAAGTACCTGTTTTTCCAGCCATTCTAATCTCCGACGATTTAAATCTTCTTCCAGTTCCAATTATAAATACTTTTTCCATTCCTCTAATAATTAAATCAAAATATTTTTTTTTCACTTTAGTGTATTTAGCTAAAGTGTAATTTGGATTAGAAATAGGATAATGATTAATGCATTTTACAATATGCGGTGTGTAAAAAAAGCCTTTGTTTGCTATAGCACAAACCATATTAGCTAATTGTATAGGTGTTACATTTATTTCTCCTTGCCCAATACTATTGGAAATAATTGTAATAGCATTCCATTTTGTAGATCCATATTTTTTATTATAAAAATCTCCAGAAGGAATTACTCCTTTTTCTCCAGTGTCTAAATCATTATAAAAGTAATTTCCAAATCCAAAACTTTTAATAATTTCACCCCATTCATTAACTCCTTTTGTTAAATTTTTTGGATATTTTTCAATGACCCGTTTATAAACTTGTGCAAAATAATTATTACAAGAAACAGCTACTGCAGTTTCTATTCCTATAGGTAATCCATGAATTCCAGAATGACAATGGATTCTTTTTTTTCCATATTTAAATCCATTATAGCAGATAAAAGTTGTTTTTGTGTTTACTACTCCCATTTGAAGACCTGCTAATCCTGTCATTAACTTAAATGGAGAAGCTGGAGGATAACGAGCTTGTGTTGTTCTATCAAATAAAGGATAATCTATTGTATCTTTAATTAATTTATTAAATTCTTTAGTCCGATTGATTCCCACAAATAAATTAGGATTATTGATAGGACTAGAAACTAAAGATAATATTTCTCCATTTTTAGGATTAATAGCCACGATTCCTCCTTTCTTTTTAAACATAAGTTTTTCTGCATAATTTTGTAGATTCCAATCTATGGTTAAAGAAATATCATTTCCGCTAATTGCTCTAATATTATTTTTACTATTATTATAACTTTCTATAATACATCCTTTTCTATCTCTTATCCAATATTTTACTCCTTTTTTTCCTCTCAATATTTTTTCATAAGATTTTTCCACTCCTGCCCAACCAATAAAATCTCCTATTTGATAGTAATTAGATTCTTTCTTAATGTCTTTTTGATTTACTTCTCCAAGATATCCCAATACATTCGCAGAACTTTCTACTTTATAATCTCTAAGAGATCTTTTTGTCCAATCAAATCCTTTATACTTATAAAGTTTTTCTTGTATAGAAGCAAATTTTTCTTTTGAAATAAAAGGAAGAAAAACAGAAGGTAAATATTTTGAATAAGATTTTGCTTTTTCTAAATTCTTGTGAAAAGTATTTTTTTTTATCCCTACAAGATTACAAAATTCAATAATATTGAAATTTTCATCTATAAGCATAGGAATCACTATTAATTCATAAATGGGTTTATTAAATACTAATAAATTATTGTTTCTATCAAAAATTGCCCCTCTTTCAGGAATAATAATTTCTTGTTTTATAGAAGTATTGAACGCATTTAAAATATACTTTTCAGTATATATTTGGATATAAAATAGTCTAGTTATAAAAATTAACCCAACAAGACTCAAAAAAATGTAAAATACATATAATTTTTTCAATGTTTAATTCTTCTAAAAAAAAAATATATAATACATAAAATAGTTGTAAAAATGCTGCTAAATATAATTCTCATTAAAATTATTTTACTAAAATAAGATAACTTCAATATTTCTAATATAAACAAAGAAAAATGGTGTGTAAAAATCAATGAAAAAATGTAAAGACATTTTCTAATAAAAGGTAATTCATAAATAGAAAAATTACTTTTTTTAAAAAAATTTTTACCTTCAAAAAATTGAATAATTTTTAATCTAAAAAAAGCGGAAAGAGTAGTAGAAAAAGCATGTATTCCCCCTGAGTTCATACAATGGTCTATAATCCAACCGATCATAAAAGATAAAAACAGAAACATAAATCTATTTTCATGAGATGAATAAATTAATATAAAAATTATATATAGATAAGTATATCCCCCTAAAAAAAATAGGGGATTTAATATTGATACTTGAATTAAACAAATAAAAAAAATGGAAAAAACAGACTCTAAAAAATTCTTTATAAAATTCATTATTTATTTTCAACTTTATAAAGTTGAAGAGTGTCCCACTCTTTCTTAAATAAATTTTTTACAACATAAGCATTTTCTATGCTAGAAAAATTTTCCAATAATTTTACTTTTATAACATAATTAGATTGTTCTTCATCAAATCTATAACAAGTGACTTTTCCAATTGGAATTCCTTCAGGAAAAGTTGCAGATTTTCCATCTGTTTCGACTATATCTCCTTTATATATAGAAGAATGTTTCGGAATGTCATATAATATAACATGTTCATGATCTACCCCATCCCAACTAACAGTTCCAAAATATTTATTTTTTTTTAATCTTGCATTAACTTTAATTTTTGGATTTAAAAGAGAAATTGCTACACTAAAATGCGGGGAGGTTTTTATAATAATTCCTGCAATTCCATTAGATAGAATAATTCCCATATCTGTTTTTATTCCATCTAAACTTCCTTTATTGATAGTGAGATAATTTTCCTGCTCATGGATACTATTATTGATAATCTTTACAGGAGTAAAGACATACTCTTGTAAATAAACAAGATTATTCTTTTTAAAATCTTTAGTTGTTTTTCTAATTTTAGAAGATATATGAGAATGACGTAATCGGATATTTTCTTTAACAAGCCTTTCATTTTCAATTTCCAATAAAAAATAAGTTTGGAATCTATGAATTTTTTCATAAACTTTTCCTACGAAAAAATTGGAAGATCCTGCATAGATATACTGATGAAAATCAGTTTTTGAAAATGAAAGAAAAAGAGCTAAAAATTCTAGTAAGAAAAAGAAAATAAAAAAACGAAATCTAAGAAAAAAATTAAAAAATTCACGCATAAAATAACGGTATTAGAATTCAACTTTTTTCCTATTTCATGAGAAATGTAAATTTCTCAATATTTTTTAAAGCAACTCCTGTTCCTTTAACAACAGCTCTTAAAGGGTCCTCTACTAAAGAAACAGAAAGCCCCGTTTTTTTTGAAATTCTTTTATCTAATCCTCTTAAAAGAGAGCCCCCACCTGCCATGTATATCCCTGTTTTATAAATATCTGCCGCAAGTTCTGGAGGTGTACTTGATAGGGTTTCCATAACAGCATCTTCGATTCGTAAAATAGATTTATCAAGTGCAGGAATAGTTTCTTTATAAGAAATATTCATTTCTTTCGGCTTTCCTGTTGCTAAATCTCTTCCTTGTATATGAATATCTACAGGTGGGGGGTCAATAGATTCTATAGCGGAACCTATGTCTATTTTAATTTTTTCAGCAGTTCTTTCTCCAATATATAAATTGTACTTACTGCGAAGAAAATATGCAATATCATTAGTAAAAACATCTCCAGCTATTTTAATGGATTTTTGGCAAACAATTCCACCTAAAGCAATAACACCGCATTCTGTAGTTCCTCCTCCTATATCAATAATCATATTTCCTTCAGCTTTTGTGACGGATATACCGGATCCAATAGCTGCTGCCATAGGTTCTTCAATAAGATAAACTTCTTTGGCATTTAGATGTTGAGCGGAATCTTTCACAGCTCTTTTTTCAACTTCTGTAATTCCAGATGGAATACAAATAACCATATTTAATGATGGTGTAAATAGTTTTTTGTTTATTCCAGGAATTTTTTTTATAAATTCTCTAATCATAAGCTCAGCAACTTTATAATCTGCTATTACTCCATCTTTTAATGGTTTATAAATTTTAATATTTTCATGTGTTTTACCTTGCATTTGTTTTGCTTCTTCACCGACAGCTAGTACTTTTTTACTTCTTATATCTATAGCTATTATTGAAGGTAAATCAACAATAACTTTATCTTTATGCATAATGAGAGTATTCGCAGTTCCTAAATCTATAGCAATTTCTTGAGTAAATAGATTTTTTATAAAGTCAACTAATCCCATATTTCATATGCTGAATATTTTCTCAATTTAAAAAAAAATATTTTTCCACTTTCAGTTTTTGAGTATATTGTACGAAAATTTTTCTTTGAAAGAACATAACATCTATTTATTGCAAGGAAGTAATAAGGGAGATAAAAAGAAGTATTTAGATGAATCTTTATCATTGATCTCAGAAAAGATTGGCAAAGTAATTCAAAAATCTTCTTATTATGAAAGTGTAGCATGGAACATGAACAGAAACACATCTACTTTTTATAATAGAGCTTTACATATAAAAACATTTCATTCACCGATTGATCTTTTAGAAATAATTTTAAAGATTGAATCTCTTATAGGAAGAGAGAAAAAAAAAAAGAGAGAATATTTCGATCGAGAAATAGATCTAGATATTTTATTTTATGATCAGATTATAATACATAGTTTTATCTTAACTATTCCACATCCTTTATTACATTTTCGTAGATTTTCTTTAGTTCCAATGTGTGAAATTTCACCAAAAAAGTTTCATCCTGTATTTCATTTAACACTAATTGAAATATTAGGAGTATGTACAGATAAGTTAGAAGTAAAAAAACTATCAATATCCTAAAATTGAAAGAATGGATATTGTATGTAATTAAAATATAATTTTTTAATTTACAATTAATTTGCTAAATGTTAGATACAAAAAAATACTATTATTTTTTTTTCTTTCTTTTTTTCTTTTTGCAGAAGAAAAAGAAGACGATAGTCCATTTTCTTTTTCTCTTTTTGACAAAAAATATTCTATAGAAAAAGATGAATCAAAAATCGTAAATCTTTTGAATGAAAAATTCAAAAATGTTATCAAGTATAATTCCAATATACAAGAACATGATATAAAAGAAGGAAAATCTTATTTAAAAGGAAATGCTTCTCTAGAGTATCTTAAGACAAAAATTAAGGCAGATTGGATCGAATTTAATTGGAAAAATGGGGATCTCAATGCAAAAGGAGAAAATAATAATTATGTAACTATTAATCAAGGAAAGAATAAATATCTTTTAAAGAATTTTTATATCAATTTGAATAACAAAAAGGGAAAAGCTAATGATCTTTATATCCAAGAAGGAGATCATGTGATTATAGCAAATAAGATAAATAAAGAAAAGGATGGAACGAGTATTTTGAAAAAAGTTATGTATATATCGGATCCCTTTTTCATAGAAAAAAAAGATATCAATCCTGATTTTTATTTAAAAACAGATAGTTTAAAATATTTTCATAAACAAAAATCCATTATTACTGGACCAGTATTTTTTTATTGGTATAAAGTTCCTCTCCCGATTGTTTTTCCATTTTTATATATGAAAAAAAAGAATAAAAAATATTATGGAATGAAATTCCCTATATTTCAAATTCATAATCAAAAAATTTCTATAGAAAATATAGAATTCTCTTTTCCTATTTCCAATTATTTCAATTTTACAATGTTGAATTCTATATATGGAAAAGAAAAATGGAAATTAGAAACAGAAATGAAATACGCATTTAATGTTTGTAATGGTTTGATTCTTTTAAAGAATTATCAAGAATTTTCAAATCGAAATTTTGATTATCAATTTAAATGGAAACATAATAAGGATTTGAAATTTAGTACTGATCTAAAATTTACTGCAGATATAAATTATTTAACAAGAAATAATTTTTTAAAAAAAAATGAAATTTTTGTTTCAAATATTAACATAAAAAAAAAATTTGACAATCATTCCTTATTAAATATATCATCTGATCTTCTTCAAGATGTAAATAAAGGAGAAACGAAGTTAAAAATTCCCGAGATTCGTTTTTCTATGCGAAAGAATTTCTTTTTAGAAAAAGAAAATCCATTCATTCATAAATTTATGTTTAATTATCAAACATTGATATATAATTCTATTAGAAATTATTCTACTATTCTTTTCTCATCTTCTATGCCTACTACTATGAATATGAAAAAAAAAATAGAATTCCAATCTGGAATTCACAATTCCATAAATCTGTCTACTTACGTTTTTTTTTCTCCTTTTTTTAAAATATCTCCTAAAATTCATTATAATGTATTTTTTTCTACATGTGATTTTGATTCAAAATGTATGAGTCGAACTGCAAATATATCAACAGATATAATTTCTATTCCTTTTTATAAAGAAATAAACAAAAATTCTATTTTTTTAAGACATGAAATAGAACCTATGTTGTCTTTTAATATTCAATATTCACAGAATAGAAAAAAATTTTTTTCTGTAAAAAAAATCAATTTTATCCTGAACAATAATTTTGAGTTTCAAACAGAAAAAAAAATAAAAATATTTAAATATTTGAAAGTAAATACTTCATGGATTTTAGATGAATTATTTTTTAAATGGAAAGATTTTCATTTTGTGGGATATATTAATTTCACGAAACCTATAAAATTCAAATATGAAGGAAAGATAAACTTTGATGAAAAAAAAGAAACATATTTTGATTTTTTATTTAGTTCTAATTTTATTAGAAATAAAATTCATTTTTTTAATAAAGAAAATGAAAAAAAAGGGAAAAATCGTTTTGAATGTTTCTTTTTTGATAAAAAAAATTATGCAAAATATGAAATTCCATTGAATTTTATAATTGATTTGCATTCAAAATTTTATAAAAAAACTGACACAGAAAAATTTTTTAACACATTTTTAAGTGTAAATGGATCTGTAGGAATAACAAAATATTGGAAAATAGACTTTCGTACAGATTACGATTTATTAATAAAAAAAATTACATTTTTTAATGTGATTTTTTATAGAGATTTAAGAAGTTTTAAAATGAATTTTAATTGGAGCCCCATAGGAAAAAATCGTTCTTGGTCCTTTTTTATTGGAATAAAAGATCCTATCTTTAGCAAGATTTTGCAGTATAGCGAGAAAAGAGATAAAATAGAAAAAAACATTTGAATTATGAAAAAAATTTCAACGAAAAAAATTCCATCTCTAGGACCGTATAGTACATGTGTTCTGGTAGAAAATTTTTTATTTATTTCTGGACAAATAGCTATTGATCCAACAACCAAAAAATTAATTTCAGAAACGATAGAAATGGAAACTGAAAGAATTATGAAAAATTTTAAAATTATTCTTTCAGAAAATCAAATTGGATTTGAAAATGTCATAAAAACTTCTTTCTTTATAAGAAATATAGATGATTATCCAAAAATCAATTCTGTATATTCTAAATTTTTTCATAAAAGAGATTATCCTGCTAGAGAAACTATACAAGTTCTAGGATTACCAAAAAATGCAAACATAGAAATTTCCTTAATAGCACAAAAATTAAATTAACATGAATTAATTTCTAGTTTTTTATAGATAATTTTTTCAATCTAATCTAACTAACTAAGAAGAGATCATGATTAAGATTAATTAATGAATCAAAAATATTATTATTTTGTTTTTTTTTTATTTCTACTGATACTTAATAATCAGGGATCCAATTTTCAGATTGCTAATAAAACCCCAATAAAAAAAAAAGTACAGCTTATTCATGCTGATTTTGTACAAAAAAAAAATGATAATATCATTTATTTGATTGGACATATTCATTTTGAACATAATGGATCGCACCTATTTTGTGACAAAGCTATATATTATAAAAAAAACAATCAATTTCACGGATATGGAAATGTTCAATTAGTATCATCTAAAAATAGAATTTTTTCTAAAGAAATAGAATATTCTGGACGTTTTGGTTTTTTTAAAGTATCAGGAAATGTAATATTTATTCAAAAAAATATAAAATTAACAGCGAGTAGAATCAACTATAATTTGAGAAAAAAATATTTTCAGGCAAAAAATGTTATTTTATTTTTTAAAAAATTAAAATTATCTACCAATATTTTAGAATACGATCTTCAACTGAAAAAAGTTTCTTATAAAAAAGGTGGATTAATTTCTTATGGTAATTTTATAAAACTTTATAGTAGAGAAGGAAGTTACTTTTTAAAAAAAGGAAAAGCAAAATTTAAGGATAAAATCAAATTCGTTAATAAAAATTATACAATATTTTCCAATACAATAGAGTATTTATTTCGTTTAGAAAAAATTGATTTTTTTAGTCCTACTATTATAGTAGAGAATAATAATACTAAATCAAATAATTTTCTTTACGCTAAGGAAGGATCTTTTTTTCTTAAAAAAGGAATTTTTTTATTTAGAAAATATTTTAGTATCCATTATAATGGAAAAATTGTAAAAGGAGAATATTTATTTTTTGATCACAAAAAAAAATATGGATTTATAAAAAATATTTTTTTTGAAGATCCTAAAAAAAAATATTTCCTCATAGGAGAGACTTCCAATTTTGATTTGAATTCTGGAGTTTTTTTTTTGAAAAAAAATACAATAATAATAAAAGGAATAAAAAACTATAAAAATTCTATTTTTATTATTCATTCTGATACTATTAAAATTTTATTCAAAAAGGAATCTAATCTATTAATAATTAAAGCTTTTCCTGTTAACAGATTTTTTTTGAATGGCATTTTCCATCATCTACAAGTAGAAGGAAAATGCCATTCTTTAGTCTATGAACAATCAACAAATAATAATTCCTATTTTTCTTCAATTTTATTAGATGGAAATCCCATTTTTTGGATCAACAACAATTTACAATTGACTGGAGATAGTATTTCCATTCATAGAAAAAAAGATTCTATCAATTCATTAGATATAAAAAATGTTTTTCTTAGAAAAAAAATAGATTCAAAAAAATTTCATCAAATACAAGGAGATAAAATGACTGTTTTTTTTAGTGAAAAAAATATAAAAAAAGTTTTGATTCAAGGAAATATTAAAAGTATTATTTTTTTAGATAAAAATATCATTCAAAAATCGGATTGTGGAATGATTCTATTGGATTTAGAAAAAGGAAAAATTTCTTGCACAGAAAAAACTTATTCAGAAATTTTTCCTTTTTCTAAAAATATTACAGATATAGAAAAAAAACTTTTTCTTCCGAAATTTTTTTGGATAAAAAAAGATCCCCAAAAAATGAAAAAAGATTTTCTTTTGAAACAGATAGAAAAATATAAAAAAGAAAGTTTTTTGGAAGAAAAAGAAATCAAAAAAATAAAAAAATATGAATTCTTCTATGAAACAATTCGAGTTAGAGAATGATTTTATTCAATACCAAACTCAAGTTAATCCTAATCCCATGAAAATCATTGTAGATCATGCAGAAGGAAATTATATTTATGGAAAAGATGGAAAAAAATATTTAGATTTTGTAGCAGGAGTTTCCGTAAATGTATTAGGACATGGAAATAAAAAAATAAAAAAAGCTATTAAAAATCAAGTAGATAAATATTTGCATACTATGGTATATGGGGAGTTTATACAAGAAACTTGTGTAAGACTTTGTAAAAAAATAGCAGAGAATACCCCCCCTCCTCTAAATACTACTTATTTAGTAAATTCTGGAAGTGAAGCTGTGGAGGGAGCTTTAAAACTTGCTAAATGTTATACAGGACGAGAAGAAATCATTTCTTGTAAATGGTCTTATCATGGAAGCACACATGGATCCATGAGTATTATGGGTGATGAAAGAAGAAAAATCTTTTTTAGACCTTTACTTCCTTTAGTAAAATTTATAACATTTAATAAAATCGAAGAATTTATTTCTTCCATTACAGAAAAAACGGCTTGTGTTATTTTAGAAACAATACAAACCTATTCAAAAATAATATTACCTGATCATTCTTTTTTAAAAGAAGTCAAAAAACAGTGTGAAAAAAAAAATGTTTTAATGATTCTTGATGAGATCCAAACAGGGTTTGGAAGAACTGGAAAACTATTTGCTTTTGAGCATTATGAAATTGTTCCTGATATTTTAATTATGGGGAAAGGAATGGGGGGGGGGATGCCCATAAGCGGATTTATATCCTCTAGTGAAATAATGAAATCTTTTTGCGATCGTGTTCCATTAGGACATATAACTACTTTTGGTGGAAATGCAGTTTCAGCATCAGCTTCTTTGGCAACATTAACTCAACTAGTTGATTCTAATATCATGGAAAAAGTAGCTATAAAAGAAAAATGTATCAGAAAATATTTAGTTCATGATGAAATAAAAAACATTCATGGAAAAGGTCTCCTTTTATCTATTGAGTTAAAAAGAAAAAATCATCTAGAAAGAATATTACAGTCTTGTATAAGAAAAGGATTAATTTTATTTCGTTTTTTATTTCATAATAGTTCTTCTTTACGTATTTCACCTCCATTAACTATTACAGAAAAAGAAATTCAGATAGGATGTTCTATTATTAGAGAAAGTTTGAATGAATTAATTCAATTGAAATTGCAAAAATAATAAATCATGGAATTATTCAGATTTTTTATAGAATTATCTTATAATGGAAAACATTATCATGGATGGCAAATACAAAAAAAAGAAGATACAGTAGAAAAAACATTAGAATATTGTTTATCTAAATTATTGAAAACGTCTTTAAATGTAGTAGGAGCCGGAAGAACAGATAGCGGGGTTCATGCAAAACAAATGTTTGCACATTTTGATATTAATAGAAAAATAACCAATTCTTTTCTAAAAAAATTAAATATCTTCTTACCTAAAGATATTAAGGTGTTGAATATTTTTCCAGTTAAAAAACATGTTCATGCTAGATTTAGTGCAATTAGTCGTACCTATAAATATTATTTAACATATGAAAAAAATCCGTTTTTTCAAGATTTTTCTTGGTACTGTTTTTATCCATTAGATATTCAAAAAATGAATACAGCTTCTGAAATTTTAAAAAATTACAAAAATTTTAGTTTTTTTTGTAAAAAAAAAAGCGATAAAAAAAGTAAAATATGT
The DNA here is from genome assembly GCF_014251375.1 of Blattabacterium cuenoti. NCBI lineage: Bacteria > Pseudomonadati > Bacteroidota > Flavobacteriia > Flavobacteriales > Blattabacteriaceae > Blattabacterium > Blattabacterium cuenoti. Next base: position 23,736 of record NZ_CP059187.1, read on the forward strand.
AATATATATAATGCTTATTGGTCAATAGAAAAAAATAACACGTGTTTTTGTTTTACTATTGAAGCAAATAGATTTTTAAGAAATATGGTAAGATCCATAATTGGAACACTTGTTGATGTGGGGAGACAAAAAATTAGTATAAATAAATTTGTAGAAATTATAGAATCAAAAAATCAATCTAATTTGAATAGTTCAGTTGTCCCTGCACATGGTTTATTTCTTACTAAAATTCTTTATCCAGAAGACATTTTGTTATGAGACAAAATTGGAATAAAAAAAAATCTTATTTTAAACAACTTTTAAAAATCAGTTTAAACTATAAATTGACTCTATTATCAACAATAATCATTTCTATATTAATATCTTTTCTATCTGCTTATAGACCAAAATTAATCCAAGAATCTATAGATTCCTATATAGTTTATAGAGATTTTTTTGGACTTGAAAAAATTTTAATGTGGATAGCTGCTCTTCTTTTTTTAGAAAGTATGTTTCATTTTATTTTATTATATCTGTCCAATATACTTGCTCAAAATGTAATTAAGAAAATTAGGATTCTTTTATTTGAAAAATTTTTATATTTTAAAAATTCTTTTTTTAGTAAAACATCTATAGGAAAATTGGTTTCTTATTCTGTTTCAGATATGGAAACAATTGCTGTGATATTTAATGATGGAATATTATTAGTATCTGGAGATGTATTGAGAATAATGATGATCATAATTATGATGTTTACTATACATAAACAATTATCTTTTATTGTCCTTTCTACTATTCCATTGATGTATATTGTGACTCGTTTTTTTCAAAAAACATTAAAAAAAACGTTTCATGAAGAACGTATACAAAACTCTCGTTTAAATAGTTTTCTACAAGAAAATATTGTAGGAATGCTTATCATTCAACTTTTTCATAAAGAAAAAGAAAAATACTTGAAATTTAAATCAATTAATCATAAGTTGATGAATGCACATTTTCAAACTATTTTCTATTTTTCTATTTTTTTTCCAATAGTCGAAATTATATCTGCAGCAACAATAAGTATTGTCCTATTTTATGGAGGATATCATTCCATTATTGAGAATGGAAATGTGAAACCAGGACAAATTATTGCTTTTATTTTTTTTATTTATCTTATCTTTCGTCCCCTGCGACAAATAGCAGATAGATTTAATATAATACAAAGAGGAATAGCAGGAATAGAACGTATATTTTCTATATTAAATTCTGATGAAACAGTTCTTGACAAAGGAAAGACACAAATCAAAAAATTAAAAGGACATATTGTATTTAATGATGTTTATTTCTCCTATATTGATGGAGAAATGGTTTTAAAAGGAATTTCTTTTGAAATAAACCCGGGAGAAAAAGTAGCTATAGTAGGAGCCACTGGTTCAGGGAAATCTACAATTACGCATTTAATATCCAGGTTGTACGAAATAAAGAAAGGGAGTATTTTAATTGATGGCTCTCATATTCAAGATATTGAACTAAAAAATTTAAGATCTCATATAAGAGTTATTACACAAGATCCATTTTTATTTAATGATTCTATTATTAATAATATTACTTTAGGAGATTCTTCTATCAGCAGAGAAAAAATAGAAAACATGGCAAAAAGAATAGGAATACATAGTTTTATAACATCTTTACCACAGGGATATAAATATATAGTCAAAGAAAGAGGCGATCTCCTTTCTCTTGGAGAGAAACAGTTAATTTCTTTTTTAAGAGTCCAAATGCATCCTTATTCTATGCTTATTCTAGATGAAGCAACAACTTCTTTAAATAAAGAATTAGAAAAATTGATCTATCATGCTATAGATAGCCTGACTAAAAATAAAACTTCAATTATTATTACTCATCGTCTTTCTACGTTAAAAAACGCAGATAAAATATTAGTAATTAATAAGGGATTTCTTGTAGAAAAAGGAACTCATGAAGAATTAATTAATAAACTAAATGGATATTATTCTGAATTGTATAAAGAATCCTTTAATTAATATAATTAATTTTATGTATTATGTACAAGATTTTTCCTCTATTCTAAAATAAGTTCTCTTTAATTGAGCCTTTACCCAATTTTTAATTTCATGTTCTTTTTTAATGTTCTTTAAAAGGTTCTTTAATCTTGTGTAATCTTCTTCTAAAGAAATTTTATGAGAAGGGATACTTTTCAATAATTTAACAAGGAAAAAAACTTCTTGTTTATTATTTAAAACTTCTTTATAAGGATCAGAAATTTCTCCATTTTTTAAATGAGATAATGCCTTTTTCATTTTTTCCTGAAGATTATTTTCTTCAATCCATTGTTTTTTCCATATAAAAGAATTATTCACTACTGCATTTTTTTCATTGGAAATTGTTTTAGTTTTAGTATTAGGAACCATTTCCTGATTTATGATCCGTTTTTTGATTGAATTAATAAATGATTTTGTTCTAGAAAATTCTTTTTCTGTATATTTAGGTTTAATAAAAATGTGTCTTATATCTATCTTATCTCCTATTTTTTTTTCTACTTTTACTAAGTGAAATCCAAAATTTGTTTCAAAAGGTTCTGAAATTTCTTTCTCGTTTAAAGAAAAAATGGTACGTTCAAATTCTTTTGATAGGTTTTCTTTTTTGATCCCCTGAATAAGTCCTCCTTTGAGTGCAGAATGGATTTCTTCAGAGAATAAAATAGCTTTCAGAGAAAAATCTATATCAGAATGTATTTCATTCTTTATTTTTCTTAATCGATCAAGAATTTTTTTTCTATGACAATTACTCAATTTTGGATAAAAAATCATATAAGATATATAAACTTGTTTAGGAACATTGGAGAATTTTTTTTTGTTCTTATAAAAAAATGATCTCACTTCTTCTGGAGATACTTCTATATTTTTTAAAATTTTTTGATTAAATTTTTCTATGTATTGCTTGTTTTTTATTTCTTCAATTAATTTTACATAAAAATCTTTTTCAGAATGATTATTTTGATTCCTAAAAAAAATATTTGCAGTCAATTCTTCTTCTGAGATCTGTATATCAGGATCTTTTTTAGCATGAAAAAGAATTAATTTCTGACTCATAAGATTTTCTAACCCCTTACAAAGGGACATTTTTTCATTAGAAAAATCTAAATAATTTTTAACTTCTGAAGTTAAAATAATCTCATTTCCTATTACCGCAGAAATTCCATTTATCTTATCCAAATCCAAAGAAAAAAGTGGATAACAGAAAAAAATAAAAAAATATTTCTTGATCATGATTGATGTTAGAATAAATTTGCAATATAATATATTGAATTATTTTTGAATATTTAAAATCATTAATTAAGAATTATGACTTTGGTAATCAAAAATATGTACAAAAAACATAAAAAAAAATCCATAGTGAAAAATTTTTCTCTAAAATTAAATAGGGGAGAAATAGTTGGATTGATAGGTCCAAATGGAGCTGGAAAAACAACTTCTTTTTATATGATAGTAGGATTGATTAGACCAGATCAAGGAAAAATTTTTCTTAATGGAGAAGATATCACTAAATATCCTATTTATCATCGTTCTAAAAAGGGAATTGGATATTTGTCACAAGAAACATCTATTTTTAGAAAATTATCTGTAGAAGATAATATTTTGTGCATATTAGAAATGCAAAAAAATTCTTATAAAGAAAGAAAAAAAAAAACAGAAAAATTGATTGAAGAGTTTGGTCTACAAAAGATACGAAAAATTCGGGGGGATCTTCTTTCTGGGGGAGAGCGAAGACGTACTGAAATAGCTAGATGTTTAGCAGGAAATCCTGATTTTATTCTTTTAGATGAACCTTTTTCTGGAATTGATCCAATAGCTACAGAAGAATTACAAAAAATTCTTCTTTCTTTAAAGAAGAAAAAAATTGGTATTTTAATAACGGATCATAATGTTCAAGAAACATTTTTTATAACAGATCGTCTTTATTTAATGTTTGAAGGAAAAATCATAAAAGATGGAACTTATCAAGAATTAATACAAGATCCTATAGCAAAAAAAGTTTATTTAGGAAATCATTTAAAATTTCAAAAATTTTTTTCAAAAAATAGAAAGGAATGAATCACCGTTTTGATGGGCCAGAAGTTGGATTATTTTTAAATGGAGAAACTCCAATAAATGACTATAAAAAATATTATTTTCTCTACGAAAAAATATTTGCTGTAAATGGAGCTTTTTCCTATCTTAAAAAATTAAAAATACAAGTTGATTGTGTAATAGGGGATTTTGATTCTTGTATTAAAAAAAAAGTTTTTTCGAAAAAAATTTTCGTAACTTCCGATCAAAATTATACAGATTTTGAAAAAGCATTGAAAATAATCTATGAAAAAGGTTATTACAATATAAATGTTTGGGGAGCTAGTGGAAAAGAACAAGATCATTTTTTAGGTAATTTATCTACTGCATTGAAATACAAAAACAAATTATCCATTATTTTTCATGATAATTATCATTCTTATTTTTTTTCTTTTAAAAAAAATTTTCTTTTGGGTAGAAAAAATAAAAAAATATCTCTTTTTCCATTTCCAAAAGTAGAAGGACTATCAACTTATGGATTAAGATATTCTCTTACTAACAGATTTTTAGAAATAGGAAAGTACATAGGTATCAGGAATGAAAGTATTGAAAATAAAATAGAAATAAATTACGAAAAAGGAGAATTATTAATTTTTATAGAAAGATAAATTTGACTCATTCAGTCAGAATAAATTTTTTAATCTTAAAAAGAATTTGATCCGTATGTTTTTCTAAAACATATAATTTTTTCTTTTTTTCTTCTAATATTCTATTCATTGAAATATGTACATATCCATGATAAATCATATTAAGAACAAACGCCGTTTGTTGAATGGGGCGTAAAAACTCATCTAGAGTAAAATTATTTCTAGATCCGGCATGAAAAGAATTTTCTTCTGATCCAGAGGTAACAGATACTAATAGATGTTTCCCTGAAAGGGAATTTCTTTCATCATTATATAATTTTGTAAAAACTTTATCTTTCCATTCTTTTAGGAGAGATGGATAACTGTACCAATAAAGTGGAAATTGAAAAACAAGAAATTTTACATTTAATACAATCTTAATTTCTTCATCTATTTTGATTTTAAAATCAGGGTAGATGTTGTATAAATTTCGTATAATTATTTCTTTATTCTTCTTAACTCGTTTTACAATATTTTTGTTCAAAATAGATTTTTCTATGTTAGGATGTGCTATCAAAAACAAAATTTTTCTCATTTTTGAACCCCTAGATAATAGAATTAATATCGTTTAATTTTAATTTTTTCATCATATTTTTTATATGATTAGCAGAATTTGTTAAAAGATTTTTTTCTTCTTTATTTAATTTCAACTCTATAATTTTTTCAACTCCAGATTTCCCCAAAATAACTGGAACACCCAAATACACATTTTTCAAATCGTACTCTCCTTTTAAAAAAACAGAACATAATAAAATTTTTTTAGAGTTTTTTAAAAGAGCTTCTACCATTTGTACAATAGATGCACTAGGTGCCATCCAAGCGGATGTTCCTAATAAATTCACAATTTCTTCCCCCCCTTTTTTAGTTTTTTCAATGATTACCTGATTTTTATCTTTCGATAAAAATTCACTAATTGGAATTCCAGATATAGAAGTATATCTATATAAAGGTACCATAGTATCCCCATGTCCTCCCAATAACATAGATTGTATATCATGAGGAGAGCAATTTAACTCTTTTGATAAAAAATAACGATATCTAACTGAATCTAATATTCCAGCCATTCCTATTATACGAGAAGAGTCTATTTTGGATGTGATATAACTGACATATGCCATAACATCCAGTGGATTAGAGACTATTATAAATTTTGCTTTTGGAGAAAAAAAGAGAGATTGTTTTGTCACAGAATGAATAATTTTTGCATTAGTATTCATTAAATCATCTCGACTCATTCCTGGTGTTCTAGGTATTCCACAAGTAATAATAATGATTTCAGAATTTTTTGTTTTTGAATAATCATTAGTAATTCCAAGAACATGAGTATTGGATTCTATAATGGATAGCATTTGAGAAATATCTAAACTTTTTCCTTCAGAAAATTTTTTTCTCACATCTAATAAAACAACTTCTTCCACTATATTTTTTTGAGATAAAAGACTGGCACATGACGCCCCAACATTTCCTGCTCCAATAATAGTAACTTTCATTTTTCATTTATTTATTATTGTATGTATTTGATATAACAAATGTATCAATTTTGATAAGAATTAAAAATATTTATCAATTATTTTATCTTTGTTAGAAGAAGAAAAAATCAACACATTTTATTTTATATATTATAAATGAGGATTTCATGAAAAAAAAATTCTATTATAGACATATAGGGCCTAACAATGAAGATATTACAAAAATGTTAAAAATATTAAAATGTAATTCTATCAAAGATTTAATCTTTAAAACAATTCCAAAGGAAATCCGTTTAAAAAAAAAACTAAATCTTCCTAACTCCGTTTCTGAATACCAATATTTAAATCATATTCATAGAATTGGTAAAAAAAATAAAGTTTATCGTTCCTATATAGGATTGGGATATAAAAATACTATAACCCCATCCGTTATCCAAAGAAATATTTTAGAAAATCCAAGTTGGTACACTTCATACACTCCTTACCAATCAGAAATTTCTCAAGGTCGTTTAGAAGCATTAATGAATTTTCAAACTATGATTTCAGATCTTACTGGAATGCATATTAGCAATGCTTCTATGTTAGATGAAGGGACCGCAACAGCTGATGCGATATTTATGATTTATCAATATAATCTAAAAAAAAATCGCATAAAAAATTCTCCATATTTTTTTGTTTCAGATGAAATTCTCCCCCAGACGTTTGATCTCATCAAAACAAGATGTTATGGAATAGGAATAAATCTCATTCAAGATTATTATGAAAATATAAAAAAATATAATAGACAAAAAATATTTGGATTACTCCTTCCATATCCCACTTCTTTAGGAGAAATTTATGATTATGGAGAAACAATAGAATACGCAAAAAGAAAAAATATATCTGTTATAGTATCTACTACAGATTTGATGGCACTAACTTTGTTAAAACCTCCTGGAGAATGGGGGGTAGATGTAGTTGTTGGATCTACACAGTCTTTCGGAATCCCCATGGGATATGGGGGACCTCATGCCGCATTTTTTTCTACTCAAGAAAAATATAAACGTTTAATTCCAGGAAGAATTATTGGAGAATCTTTAGATAGAAAAAATAAAAAAGCATTCCGAATGGCACTACAAACAAGAGAACAACACATAAAACGAGAAAAAGCTACTTCTAATATTTGTACTTCGCAAGTTTTACCTGCTATAATGGCATCCATGTATGCTGTATATCATGGCCCAAAAGGATTAAAAATCATAGCAGAAAATATTCATAATAATACTAAGAAACTTGAATCACTATTAGTAGTGAATGACATTGAATGGCTCAATCAAATAAATACATTTTATTTTGATACTCTAAGAATTAAAATAAAAAAAACAAATCTTTTAAAAAAATTAAAAGAAGTAGCTGAACGTAAAAAAACAAATTTTAGATATATAGATAAAAATCATTTAACAATCACTCTAGACGAGACTACTTGTCAAAAAGATATTGATCATATTTTTTCTATTTTTCATGAAGTTGATATTGAAAATGAAAAAAAAATAAAAATCAAAAAAAATAAAAAAAAAGAATCTGATAATAGAATTCCTAGTTCTTTAAAAAGAACTTCTAATTTTTTAAAACATAAAGTTTTTCATAAATTTTACTCAGAAAATGAATTAATGCGTTATATAAAAAAATTAGAAAAAAAAGATCTCTCATTAACACATTCGATGATTCCATTAGGATCATGTACTATGAAATTAAATGCCTCGGCAGAATTATTTTCTTTAAGTCAATTTGAATGGAGAAACATTCATCCATTCGTTCCTGAAATACAAGCAGAAGGATACAGATTTATCATCAATAATTTAGAAAAATATTTAAAAGAAATCACTGGATTTGATGGAATTTCTTTACAACCTAATTCAGGAGCTCAAGGAGAATATGCTGGCCTCATGGTAATCAAGTCTTATCATAATTCATCAAACGAATCTAAAAGAAATGTCGCGTTGATTCCTTCTTCTTCACATGGAACTAATCCTGCATCCGCAATGATGGCTGGAATGAAAGTAATTTTAATTTCCACTCAAAAAGATGGATCTATTGATCAAAATGATTTATTCAAAAAAGCAAAAGAACATAAAGATTTTTTATCCGTATTCATGATCACTTATCCTTCAACTCATGGGGTATACGAATCACATGTAAAAAAAATAATAGATATTATTCATGAAAATGGAGGACAAGTCTACATGGATGGAGCAAATATGAATGCGCAAGTAGGGGTAGTCAAACCAGCACATTTAGGAGTAGATGTTTGTCATCTTAATTTACACAAAACTTTTGCTATTCCTCATGGTGGTGGGGGGCCTGGAATGGGACCTATTTGTGTTGCTCCCCATCTATCTCCTTTTCTTCCTAATTCTTTACAAAGAAAAAAAGAAAAAACAATCCCATTAACAATTTCTTCTTCACCATATGGATCCCCTCTTATTTTACCTATTTCTTATGCTTATATTCGTTTATTAGGACCAGATGGTCTTAAAAAATGTACAGAAATATCTATATTAAATGCTAATTACATAAAGGAAAGATTAAAAAATCATTATAGAATTCTGTATTCTGGAGAGAATGATACAGTAGCGCACGAATTGATTTTAGATTGCAGAAAATTCAAGAAAACTATTGGAATAGATGTAATAGATATTGCAAAGAGAATGATAGATTATGGATTTCATCCACCAACCATTTCTTTTCCTGTAGAAGGATGTATGATGATAGAACCTACGGAAAGCGAATCGAAAGAAGAATTAGATAGATTTATTGAAACACTAGTAAATATACGAAAAGAAATTCATGAAATTTCAGAAGGAAAATTTTCGAAAGAAGAAAATGTATTAAAAAATGCTCCACATAGTTTAGAATTACTAACAGAGAATAATTGGGAATATTCATATACTAGAAAAAAAGCGGCTTATCCATTAGATTGGGTCAAGAAAAGAAAATTTTGGCCTTCTGTAAATCGTATAAATGATGGATATGGAGATAGAAATCTAATTTGTACATGTACTTAAAACTTTTTAAATTTGGAATATGAAGGAATATCGATAGGATCGAAAATATTTTTTTCATATTTGAGCAATCCAGTGATAGCTATCATAGCAGCATTATCTGTCGCGTATTTTTTTTTTGGGATAAAAATTTCCCATTTTTTCTTTTTCTTTTCAAGAAAAAATCTCCTAATTTCATCATTAGCAGAAACTCCTCCTGATAAAGAAACTCTAAATATCCCGGTATCTGAAATGGCTTTTTTTACTTTATCCAAAAGTATTTCAGCAATAACTCTTTGTATAGAAGCGCATAAATCAGATAAATTATTTCTAATAAAATATGGATTTTTTTTTGATTCTTTTCTAATAAATTGTAAAATATGACTTTTTAATCCACTAAAACTGAAATTTAATCCATTTACTAATGGTTTTGAAAAAATGAATTTTTTGGAATTTCCTTTTTTAGAAAAAAAATCAAGTTTTGGTCCTCCAGGATAAGGAAGGCCCAACATTCTAGCTATTTTATCAAAAGCATCTCCTACAGAATCATCTAAAGTGGATCCCAATATATCCATTTCAAAAAAATCCCTAACTTTTACTATTAGGGTATGACCTCCACTTATCATTAAACATAAAAAAGGAAATTTTGGATGAGTACTCTCATTGAAAGAGACTTTTTTTTCTTGTATAAATTGAGAAAGAATATGTGCTTGTACATGATTGACACTTAATAAAGGAATTCTTAGTCCTATTGAAAATGATTTTGCGAAAGAAGCTCCTACCAATAAAGGACCTATCAATCCTGGACCTAACGTAAAAGATACAGCGTCGATTTGATTTCTGTTTATTTTTGCAGATGAAATGGCCCTATTAACTGCCTTAAAAAGATTTCTATCGTGTAGTTTTGCAGCTAATTCTGGAACAACTCCTCCGTATTTTTCGTGAATTTTTTGATGAATAATAATATTAGATAACACATTTCTATTTTGATTGACAAGAGATACTGCAGTGTCATCACATGAGGTTTCTATTCCAATTACAATAAATTTCTTTTTCATAATTTTTTTATTGGTTTATTTTTATTTTTTTTTCAATTCACAATAAATCTTTTTCATTATTTTATCGGATAGTTTATTTTTTAAATTCTTAAATTTTTATGAAAAAAAAAGTTTACTATGAAAATATAGTGAAAAAGAATAGAATACATCTTAAAAAGAAAGTTTTGTATCTTGGTATTTTTAATACCTTTAATAAAAAAATATAAAACAATGATTCTAAGATATAATACTGATGAAATAGACAATACTATTGTCAAAAAACTTAACCTAAATGCTAGAACTCCATATACTGAAATCAGCAAACAAATAAGCAAGGAAATTAAACCTTTATCTGTTGGAACTGTTCATGTTAGAGTCAAAAAATTAGAAGAATCTGGAATTATCAAAGGAAGTACATTGATTATTGGATATGAGTCATTAGGATTTCATTTAATAGCTTTTGTAGGAATATTATCTGATTCTAGAGAATCCCAATTAGTTAAAAAAGAACTAAAAAAAATTCCAAATATTGTACAATTGTACATTACTTCCGGAAAATATAATCTTTTTTGTAGAATCATAGCCAAAGATCCTTCAGATGCTAGAGATGTTATTTCTAAAATTGGAGAAATAAAAGGTGTTCTTAGAACAGAGTCGACAATTTGTCTTGAGGAAAGCATTAATGATGAAAATAGATTACTTTCTAAGATATTACAAAAACATCAATCATCTTAATGAATTGAATTTTAAGTAAGAAAAATTATTAATAACGTAGAACTGAATAAAATAATACTACAAACAATCCACATATCATAGAAAAATCAAAAAAATAGGGAATTTCATTCCTCTCTTAACTACTTAAGTATAGAGAATAGAGATTTATTTTCTATCTATGTACTATGTAAAATATTCATCCTTCCAAAAAATTGCATAGTTTCAATTTTTTATTAAGGTAATGTATAATAATACACTCTTCAGATTTGATACATATCAAAAAATTTTAGATAAGTTTCTAGTTACACTTATTGCTATTTTTGCATTGACATTTTTTTTTCCAAAAAAAAAGATTTTTAAATACGAATTTTCAAAAGGAAAACCTTGGATTTATGAAGATTTATTTTCTCCATTTAATTTTTTTGTCTTTAAAAACAAAAAAGAAATTGATCTAGAAATTAAAAATGTAAAAAAAGAAAAAAATTTTTTTTATTATAAAAATACAAAAGTAGTCAAAGAAATAAAAAAAAAATTAATAAAAAAAAAATTAGTTTCTAGAACTAGAAAAAAAATATTTAAAATAGTCAATACTATCTACAGATATGGATATCTAAATACTAAAAATTTTTCAATACAATCAACAAAAAAAAATATCTTCTTTTCTATTTACAAAAAAAAATATTGGAGATACATTTCTTATAAAAATATTTACACCTCTGATAAGGTGAATCACCTTATTGAAAGGGTCATCCCTAAAAATAGTATTCATGTAAAAGAAATATTAAGAAAAACTATAGTTCCCGATCTTAATTATGAAAAAAACTATACTGAAAAAATTTTCAATGAAAAAATAAAATCTATTAAAAAAATAAAATATTCAATTGCAAAGGGAGAAAGAATTATCGGTAAAAATGATGTTATAAATGAATCTAAATTTAGAATTTTATCCTTCTTTAGAAAGGAATATGAAACAAGAATATGGAATAAAAAAAAGAACTATTATTTGATGATAGGACACTTTTTAATCATTAGTGTGATATTTTCTATATTTATTCTATATCTTTTTTATTTTCAAAATAAAATATTTCAAAACAATAGAGAAATTAATTTTTTAGTAATTAATATATTATTTATATCATTTATTACAATATTCACTTTAAATTTTTATTCTAAAACATTATATTTAATTCCTTTTTGTATTCTTCCCATAAGTGTTCGTGCATTTTTCAATTTCAACTTAAGTTTTTTTATTCATTTAATAACAATTTTATTGTTATCATTAATAACACCAAATAGTTTCGAATTTATTTTTATTCAAATCACTACAGGTTTTTTAGTCATGTTAACAAAAAAAAACATTTTTAAAATGAAAAATCTATTTTTTACTGTAGGAAAAATCACGGGAACTTCTATAGTTATTTTTTGTTTACTTACTTTAATCAGAGAAGGAACTTTAGAAAAAATTTCTTTATTCACTTTTTCACTATTTTTTTTTAGCGGACTGTTAACTTTATTTGTCCATCCATTAATATTTATTTTCGAAAAACTATTGAATCTGACTTCAGATATTTCTTTATTAGAACTTTCTGATATTAATACCCCTATATTAAGATTATTATCCAAAAAAGCTCCCGGTACTTTACAACATGTATTAACAGTAGCAAATATAGCGGAAGAAGCAGCTGTTTCTATCGGAGCTAACTCATTACTAGTAAGAATAGGGGCTATTTACCATGATATAGGAAAGATCAAAAATTCCATTTTTTTTACAGAAAATCAGCATAATATAACAATTAATCCTCACGAATATTTGAGTCCAAAAGAAAGCGCTAAAATTATTTTGGAGCATGTTTCAATTGGAATAGAATTAGCAAAAAAATACCATTTACCTGACCCAATTACAGATTTTATAAGAACTCACCATGGAAATAGTATGGTTCATTATTTTTATGAGAAACAAAAAAAGAAATATCCTAATATTTGGATAGAAAAAGAACAATTTAAATATTCTGGTCCTAAACCTTTTTCGAAAGAAACCGCTATTGTGATGATATGTGATTCTGTAGAAGCAGCTTCAAAAAGTATAAAGAATCCATCTGATAAAAATTTAGAGAATTTAGTAGAAAATATTATTAATAAACAAAAAGAAGAAAATCAGTTTTCAAATTCAGATATTACTTTGAAAGAAATAGAAAAAATCAAACAAGTTCTTAAAAAAAAGTTACTAAACATCTATCATACTAGGATAGAATACCCCATGTATAATAATCATATCAATAAAAAAAAATAATCAATTTGTTTATTTATTGATATGATCTTTTTAATTTTGTAAATTGTTTATTATTGTGTTAAAAAAAATGGGGAGAGTTGCCGGAGTGGTTAACGGAACAGTTTGCTAAACTGTCGGTATAACAATACCGCGTGGGTTCGAATCCCACATTCTCCGCAACGGGGTATAGCGTAGTTTGGTTATCGCGCCTGGTTTGGGACCAGGAGATCGTAGGTTCAAATCCTGCTACCCCGACTCGACTGACTAATTTACTATCATCACATTATGTCAGTCAAGTTATTATTATGCTCATAACGTATAAATAAAACGGAATATTTTTATTGATCACGTAGCTCAAATGGATAGAGCAACTGCCTTCTAAGCAGTAGGTCACAGGTTCGAATCCTGTCGTGATCACGAATTAATCTAAATATTAAGATATTAAGAGACTTTAGATTTTTTTTCTTTTAAAACCTCATCTATCATTCCATATTTTTTAGCTTCCTCAGAAGTCATCCAATAATCTCTATCTGAATCTTTTTCTATTTTTTCAATGGGAGTATCTGTATGAATGGAAATGATTTCATAAAGCTCATTTTTTAATTTTAAAATTTCACGAACTGTGATTTCAATATCTGAAACTTGCCCATGCGTTCCACCTATTGGCTGATGAATCATAATTCTAGAGTGTTTTAATCCAGATCTTTTATTTTTGACTCCTGCACAAAGCAAAACAGCTGCCATTGATGCAGCCATTCCTGTACAAATAGTGGCAACATCTGGTTCAACTATTTGCATAGTATCATATATTCCTAACCCAGCATAGACATCTCCTCCCGGAGAATTAATGTAGATTTGAATATCTTTCGAAGAATCTACAGATTGTAAAAACAACAATTGAGCTTGAATAATATTAGCTACTTGATCTTCTATAGGTGTTCCTAAAAAAATAACACGGTCCATCATTAGTCTAGAAAAAACATCCATTTGAGCGACATTCAGTTTTCGTTCTTCAACAATATAAGGAGTGGTTGATTTAATATACCTATCAATTGTTAAACTATTAATTCGTTTATGTCTGGTAACATATTTTATAAATTCTTTTGAATTTTTTTTATTGTGATTATAATCCATTTTTAAGAAGTTATCTTTTTCAAATTTACTCATAATTCTTATCTATACACAAATACGAAAAATTTTCATATGAAAATATGAATAAAAAATGTAGAAATTATTATGAGATGATTTTTGTTAAATTGTTTTAAGATAAAATTTATTGAGTTTGTACAAAAAATTAATGATTCAAACTATTGTTTATTCTATAGGGACCATTTTTCCAAAAATTATTAACTATGCTTTTTTAAAATTTTTTACTAAATATTTAAAAAGAGAAGAATTTTCACTTTATAGTGATATGTATGCACTCTCTTTTTTAGTTATAGCTTTTCTCTCTTTCGGATTAGAAAATACTTATTTCAGATTTTTGTCTAAAAAAACTTATAATAAAAAGGTTGTTTTTTCAACAGGAGTTATAGTCCAATTATTTATCATATCTTTTTTTTTGATCATTTCTGTGAATTCTATAAAATATTTAGTTTCCATTGCAGGATATAAAAATCATTCAGAATATTTTTTTCTGTTTTTTTTTATTATATTTTTTGATACTCTTTGTATTCTGCCTATGGCCTGGCTTCGTGTTAATGAAAAAGCTATAAAATATACAATTATAAATATTGTAAACATCTTAATACAATCTATTTTTATAATATATATGTTTACTAGTTATAATAGTACTACTACTAATGCTACTAATAGTAATTCAAACATTCCACTCATAAAATCTTATTTTTCAATTTTTGAATTGGTAAATTCTTTTACAGATAAAACTGGTTATATTTTTTTTGCGAATATGATTTCTTCTTTAACTAATTTTTTCTTAGTTTTTCCTATTCTTTTAAAGGAAGTTTCTCTAAAAAAATTTAGTAAAATTCTTGCTCAAAAAATGTTGTGTTATGGAATTCCTATTATGTTTGGAACCATTGCTTTTTCTCTTAATGAAAATCTTGATAAAATTTTGATCAAAAGATGGCTATCTGATGAAATGAATGGGTCTTATTCTGCATGCTATAAGATAGCATCTTTTATGAGTTTATACATTCGTGCATTTCGATTAGGAATCGAACCTTTTTTTTTTAAGAAGTCAGAAGATTCTGATGCAAGACATTATTATGAAGAAATCACATATATATTTGTCATTATTGGATTAATATTTTATGTATTGATATGTGGAAATATTTCTATGTTTTTAGGTTTTTTGATTGATAAAAAATACCATGTTGCAATTTCCATTATTCCAATAATCATGATGGGGTATTTATTTTTAGGGATTTACATAAATCTATCTATTTTTTATAAAATTATAGATAAACCTATTATAGGAACTTATATTTCTTTGATAGGTGTATTGATTACCATTTTATTTAATGGAATTTTTTTATTAATTCCTAGTTTTATGATTCCTGCATGGGGAACATTAACTTCTTATGGAAGTATGGTTTTAGTATTATATTTTTGGAGTAAAAAAAAATTTACTAAATTCTGTAGTAGAGATAAAAAAACGTGGAAAATCATTGTATATTTATTGATTGCATTCTTTTTAGTAATAGTGAGTAATAAAAATAAAATAGAAATTCGTATTTTTCTCCAATTTCTGTATTTAATTATTGTTTCTTTTTTAGAAAGAAAATTGTTTACTAGATTAGTAAGAAAAAGTAAAAAAGAATATCTAAATTGACACTTTTATTTTTAAGGGCTTATATAAAAAAATCTATTTCCATAAACTTTTTGGAAAGAATATTAATCCCCACAGCGATTTATATTAAATTATCCAAAATAAATGAAAATCACTTTTTTATAAAAAAAAAAATAATTGATTCTCGAACTGTCTGTTTAATTCATTTCTCAGAAAAAAAATCCCCAACTGACTTTTTTTTAAAACAAATAAAAATAGTTATAATCAATTTATCCTTAAAATCCATTCTAATTATTCAACCTTATGAAAAAATAGCAATCATGGATATTACTAAAACTCCTGAAATCAAATGGAAATCATCGAATAAACTAAACAAAAGTATAAGAGGTAGCAATAGTTTTGGAAGTACAGGAATATAAAAATATTTTTATAAAACTCAATATGATATTGAAATGAAAATTATAATTCCTATGGCAGGAGAAGGATCACGTCTTCGTCCACATACTTTAAATACCCCTAAACCATTGATTTCTATTGCCGGAAAATCAATCTTGAAAAGATTATTGGAAAATCTGTCTCAATCTATTCCAATGAAAGAAATCATTTTTATTATAAGGAATTTAGAAAAAAAAATAGAAAATAAATTGATAAATATAGCTAATAATATGGGCCTAGATGGAACCATTTATTATCAAGAAAAACCGTTAGGAACTGCAGATGCTTTACTTAAGGCTAAAAATTCTTTAAAAGGACCTGTTTTTGTTGCTTTTTCAGACACTTTATATTATAATGATAATCTTTTTCTAAAAAATGAATTTAATAATAATATTATATGGACAAAAAAAGTAAAAAATCCTAGTTTATTTGGAATCGTAAAATGTGATCCTTCTACAGGTTTTATTACTCATTTTATAGAAAAACCAAAAAATTTTGTATCGAATCTAGCAATTATTGGTCTTTACTATTTTAAAAATAGTTCTCTTTTGAAAAAAGAACTACAATATATATTAGATCATGACATAAAAAATGAAAAGGAATATCAATTAACATCTGCATTAGAAAATATGAGAAAAAAAGGAGAACGATTTGTTGTAAAACAAGTTCAAGAATGGATGGATTTTGGAAATAAAAAAAGTACCATTTCGTCTAATTCAAAAATATTATCTATTGAGCACAATAATAACAAACTAGAATTAATTCACAAAGAATCGATTATAAAAAATAGTTTAATTATAAAACCTTGTTTTATAGGAAAAAAAACAATTATTGAAAATTGTATTATCGGACCTTATGTCTCAATAGGACAATATACAAAAATAAAAAACAGTAAAATAGAAAAATCTTTAATCCAAAATTATACAGAAATTATCCATGCTAACATTTCCAATTCCATGATTGGAAATTACACTTCCTATATTGGAAGAGAAAAAGAAGTTAGTCTAGGAGATTATTCTAAGTTTTTTTTTTAAAAACTAATTAATTAGTTTTTTTAAAAAAAACTTAGAATAATTCAAAAGGGGTTTCATTCCTATAAAATAAAATATTCTTTTCTAAAAAAAAAAGAAATATTTTATTAAAACAATCTAATTAACAGAATTAAAAACAATTAAAAATTTTTTTTATATTTGAATAAAAATTCCATCCAATGGATTTTGTTTTTATTTTTTTCATGCTACTTGGAACTTTTGGGACCACAGAAATTGTGGTAATTGTTATTCTTGCACTTTTACTTTTCGGGGGGAAAAAAATCCCAGAACTAATGAAAGGATTAGGTACAGGATTGAAAGAGTTCAAAAAAGCTTCTGAAAAAGAAGATTCTGTAGTAGAAGAAGAATAGAAACTTCTTTCATTCTCTGTTAAATTTCATTTTATTTTATTGATAATTATACGTATACGATACGTGTTTTTTTAAAACTAATTAATGATAACAATAAGAAATATTATGTTTTTTATTTTAATCTTAAGAAGCCTGATTCTACAATCAGCATCAAAACCATTTTCTGAACAAAAAAACGTAATTATTTTTTATTTAAAAAAAACACCTGTAAAAAATGTTGATTTAGTATACATAGATAATTCTTTAAAAAAAATTTCTGGAATCAAAAAAAAATATATTCCAGAAAAAAAATTAAAACAATATTATCCCCCCCCCCATAAAAAAAATGTTATTATTACCACTATTAATGCTGATGAACTCAAATCAAGAATCTTCCATCTTAATCAAAAATCACAAATAAAAATACTAAAATATAATACTCTTGTTCATGCTGCGGTTGAAGGGTATCTACGTATGGGAAAATATATAGGTAGAATTATTTTATTATCTTATACCTATTTTCCTATGTTTGAAGAAAAATTTGAAAAATATCATCTTCCAAAAGAATTAAAATATCTAGCTATCGTAGAATCAAATTTAAATTCTACTGTTACCTCTCAAGCGGGAGCAAAAGGAATTTGGCAAATTATGCCTCGAACAGGAAAAAAATATAATCTAAAAATTCATCATAATGGTTATGACGAAAGAAATGATCCCGTAAAATCAACAGAAGCTGCTTGTAAATACTTAAAATATTTATATAAAAAAATAGGTAACTGGGAATTGGTTTTAGCATCTTATAACGCAGGTCCGGGAAGAATAGATAAATTAATCCGTTACAAAAAAAAAAGAAAGGATTTTTGGAATCTATGGGAAACACTTCCCAAAGAAACTCAAAATTATATTCCTAAATTTATTGCCATTAATTATATAATGAATTATTACATAGAACATAATATCCATACTTCGAATAAGTACAAAAAAACAAGGTCAATTGATTCTAATAAATCTCTAAAAAAAGAAAAAATTCCTTTCAAATTATTATTTTCTACTTCTACATCATTAAATACTACAGATTTCAAATTTCTCAATTCACAATACCTTTTTTTTATGGACTATATCACTTTACCTGAAAAAGTATCTTTCAGTAGATTTTCAATCTCAAGAGCTCCAATCCTTTTTACAAAAAAAAGAGAAAAAAAATAAGATAAATTATTTATATCATGTTTCATTTTTCTAACTGAAAAAATTTATTTTCAAGATTATGAATGAAAAATTTGAACAAAAAAAAAGATCTTTAAGACTTGTCTTAGATAAAATGGATAAGATTTATGGTAAAGGAACAGTCATGCGAATGGGAGATTCTCAGATTGAGAATTTAGAAATTATATCTTCTGGATCGATTAGTTTAGATATTGCTTTGGGGATAAAAGGATTTCCTAAAGGAAGAATTATAGAAATATTTGGCCCCGAATCCTCTGGAAAAACAACTTTAGCTTTACATGCAATTACTCAATCGCAAAAAGTAGGCGGATTTGCAGGATTCATTGATGCAGAACACGCTTTTGATTGTATTTATGCTAAAAAAATAGGAGTAGATATAAAGGAATTAATCATTTCTCAACCGGATAATGGGGAACAAGCTCTTGAAATAGTAGATAATTTAATTAGATCCGGATTCATTGACATGATAGTAGTTGATTCAGTAGCGGCTTTGACTCCTAAAAGTGAAATTGAAGGAGAAATGGGAGATTCTAAAATTGGATTACAAGCAAGATTAATGTCACAAGCTTTGAGAAAAATCACTTCCAGTATAGGAAAATCTAAAAGCATCCTAATATTTATTAATCAATTACGTGAAAAAATAGGTGTATATGGAAATCCAGAAGTTACTACTGGAGGAAATGCTTTAAAATTTTATTCTTCTATACGATTAGATATACGAAAAGGAAGTCAAATAAAGAATGGAGAAAAAATTTTAGGAAATAGAACGAAAGTAAAAGTAGTAAAAAACAAACTTTCTCCTCCTTTTAAAACGGCAGAATTTGACATTCTATACGGAGAAGGAATTTCTAAAATAGGAGAAATACTTGATTTAGGTGTAGATTTAGGAATTATTAAAAAAAACGGATCTTGGTTTAGTTATGGAAATATAAAATTAGGTCAAGGACGAGATTCTGTAAGAGAATTTTTAAAAGATAAAAAAAATATTATAAATGAAATGCAAAAAAATATAATTAATAAATATCTTCAATAGAAGCAAATATGAAAATTACTTTTTTAGGAACTGGTACTTCACAAGGGATTCCTATTATTGGTTCTAAACATCCAGTATGTCTATCAAAAAACGCAAAAGATAAAAGACTTAGAAGTTCAATTCTCATTGAAAAAAATAAGAAATATTTTTTGATTGATTGTGGACCAGATTTTCGTTATCAAATGTTAAGAAGTAATCATGAAAAATTAAACGCAATATTTATCACCCATGAACATCAGGACCATATAGGAGGATTAGATGATATAAGACCTCTCAATTTAATCATGAAAAAACCTATTCCTGTTTATGGATTACGTCGTGTATTAGAAAGTTTAAAAAAACGGTTTGATTATATTTTTTCATCAGAAAAAAAAAAATTTACTACTTCGAATATATCCATTCATGAGTTAGATAATTATCAGGATTTTTTTATTGTAGAATACTTAAAAATTTTTCCTTTATCTATATGGCATGGAAAACTTCCTATTTTGGGATTCCGTATAGAAGATTTCGCTTATATAACAGATGCAAGTTGTATTCCTATTCAAACAATAAAACAACTGAAAGGATTAGATGTTTTAGTTTTAAATATATTAAGAAAAGTCCCCCAACATACATCTCATTTTACATTATCAGAATCTTTGAAAATCATACAAAAAATTAGTCCTAAAAAAGCTTATCTCACACATATTAGTCATTTTCTAGGATTTCATGAAGAAATTCAAAAAAAACTTCCTAAAAATGTTTATTTGTCTTATGATGGATTGATTATTTTTATTTAATAAATTCATGTAAAAAACTTTTTAGAATCTAATAAAAAATTCCAATCAATTCATTTCCATTCATTGTCATTAGAGTTTTATTCTATTTTTTCTTCCATTTCTATTTTTTTAATAAAAAAAAACTTCCATTTGTTGATTTATTTAATTTTTTTTATTTAAAAATGTAAGGTTTTATTTTGTTATGAAAATTAAAAAAAACTTATATAATGCGAACGTTAAAAAATATTTTTTTCTCTATAAAAATTACTTCCATTTTATTTCTATTACTCTCCTTATCTATGGCTATAGCTACTTTTTTAGAAAAAAAATATTCTACAAATGTGGCAAAAATATTTATTTATGAATCAACTTGGTTTGAAACAATAATGTTTCTAATTATCATTAATTTGATTGGAAATATATGGAAATATAAATTGTGGAATAAAAACAAGTTTCCTTTATTTATTTTTCATATATCATTTATATTTATTTTTATTGGAGGGGTTTTTTCTAGATATTATAGTTTTGAAGGCACTCTCTCTCTAAGAGAAGGAGAAACTAACAGAAGAATCGTTTCTAAAAAAAACTATATTAAATTACAAATAGATCAAGGAAAACACATCATGTTTTATCAAGATCCTTATATTTTATCTTCTTTTCATAATGGGTACAAAGGAAAATTCCTTTTCAAAGGAAATATTTTAAAAATAAAAATTGTCAATTATATTCCATGTGCAAAAGGGATTCTTTCTCAAAAGAATACGGAAGAAAAAATTCTAAAAATTGTATCAACAAACAAAAAAGGAAGAACTGAAAATTTTCTTAAAAATGGTACAATAATAAAAATTAATGGAATTATTTTTTCTTTAAATAAAAAAATTCCATTTGGAATACAAATCTTTGAAAAAGAAAATAATCTTTATGTTAAATCTTCTTTTTCAGGAAAAAGAATAAATATGATGTCTCAAAAAATAGATTTTTTCTTAAAAAATACGATACTACCATTGAAAATAAAAAATTTATACATAATACAAAAAACCGATCAAATACATGAAATGCAATGGGTCGTTCCTGAAAAAATTATGAGAGGTAAATTAGAATATATTCAATCATGTGAAAAGGAAGATGATGAAGAAAGTGATAAAAAAAATTTACGGGACGCTATTACTGCAGAGATTTCATTTCAAAAGCAATCAAAATTGGTTACTTTTTTAGGAGGTAAAAACAATACTACAGAAATGAGTTCTCCTATATTTTTCCACAATAATCATAAAGTGTCCATTGGATATGGTTCTATATTTTTGAATCTTCCTTTTTCCTTAAAGTTAAATAAATTTAAAGTAGAAAATTATCCAGGTTCTGAATTTCCATCTTTTTTTACTAGTCATGTTACCTTAACAGATAAAGAAAAAAAGAAAAATCATTTTATTTATATGAATAATGTCCTAAGTTATAAGGGATATAGATTTTTTCAATACGGATATGATCCAGATGGAAAAGGAACGCATTTTTCTGTAAATAACGATTCTCTAGGAACGAATTTTTCATATATTGGATATGGATTTATGAGCATAGGAATGTTTCTTACTTTATTTTGGAAAGGAACTAGATTTAGTTTTTTAAGAAAAAAATTGAAAAATTTATCTAAAATTTCTATGTTATTTTTGTTTTTTTTTGGAAAATTTTTTTTTACTCATGCTCATGAAAACATGCATGATTTAAAAAAAATTCCTTTAGAGAGTATTTCTGAAAATATTCATATTCCTAAAAAACATGGAGAGAGCTTTGGACGGTTATTAGTTCAGGATAACAAAGGAAGAATTAAGCCGATAAACACACTTGCAATTGAACTTCTTAGAAAAATACATAAGAAAAACCATATAGAAAATTTAGATGCTAATCAATGGTTGATTGCTATTCATCAAGATAATCTTTTTTGGAGTAAGATTCCTTTTATTAAAGTCGATAAAAAAGGTGGAAATGAATTTTTAACTCGAATCCAAGCAAATAAAAAAAATTATGTCTCTCTGATAGACCTTTATGTTGTAGATAATCAATCTTCAAAATTGAAATTTATTCTTCAAGAAGACTATGAAAAAGCTTTTTCTAAAAATCCTGCTCAAAGAAATAAGTATGATAAAGCTATCATTAATCTTAGTGAAAAAGTAGGAATTATTCATGGAATTTTTCAAGGAAAATATCTTCGTATTTTTCCTATTCCAAATGATAAAAAACATACTTGGTCTAGTTGGATAAATCCAGATTCAAATAGTTTTAATCCTGTTGGATTAGTTATGTTAAATAACTATTTAAAATCCTTGTATTATTCTAAAAATCAAAGAAATTGGAATATTTCTAACAAAGAAATTCAGAAAATTCGGGGATATCAACTACAACATGCATCTCATATTTTTCCTTCTGATAAAAAAATCAATGTAGAAATTCTTTATAATAAATTAAATATTTTTTATAATTTATCTTTCTTTTATGTTATTATTGGAATGGTTATTCTTACAGTTTCTTTTATAAAAATATTTTTTCAAAAAAAATACTTGGATTGGTTTTATAAAATATTTATTTTCACTTTATTTTTTCTGTTTATTTTAGAATTTTTAGGATTAGTATCAAGATGGTATATATCTGAACATGCTCCCTGGAGTAATGGGTATGAATCTTCTATATTCATTAGTTGGTGTTTGGTTGGGGTAGGATTTATATTTTATAAAAATCAATTTGTTCCAGGAATTACAGTATTAATTTCATCTATTTTGTTAATGTTAGCAAACGGGATGGATCCTGAAATCACAAATCTAGTTCCAGTATTGAAATCGCATTGGTTAATCATTCATGTAGCGGTCATAACATCAAGTTATGGTTTTTTTTTCACAAGTGCATTCTTAGGATTTCTAGTATTGATTTTATATATTTTTTTAGGATTAGGAAATGATAATATTCTTGATTATTATAAGAAAAAAATTCAAATTCATATTGATCAACTGACTATTATTAATGAAATGAGTCTGACAATAGGTATTTTTTTATTAACTATAGGAACTTTTTTAGGTTCAGTTTGGGCCAATAATAGTTGGGGACGTTATTGGAGTTGGGATCCAAAAGAGACTTGGGCATTCATAAGCATAATGATTTATGCTTTTGTGCTACACATGCGTTTAGTTCCGGGGCTTAAAGGGGAATTTTCTTTTAATATTTCCAGTGTTTTAGCTATAAGTTCCATTATTATGACTTATTTCGGAGTAAATTATTACTTATCTGGATTACATTCTTACGCAAAAGGAGAACCAATTTCTATTCCTTACTGGATTTATTATAGTTCGCTTTTTTTAATTGTTGTTGCTATTCTATCGTATATTTCTAAAAAACATTACGAAAAAAATAGACAATTTCATTATTAGAAAATAATATTTTTCTATATATTCCTGTATTTCTTATTTCTTACTTTTTCTTTAATACTTTAATAATAGAAGATAATAAAAATAAAGTAAAAAAAATTGAAAAAAAAAAAAAGTACTCTTTTTAGAGATGCCTTTGGGAATTTTCATTTTATAAAACGTTTTTTAATTTTCACTTTTGGGTGTATTTCTTATAATCGTTATAATGGATTTAATCAATTAAAACTAGAAGGAACAGAATATATTAAAGATCTTCCTGACAAAAAAGTTCTTTTTGTTTCAAATCATCAAACTTATTTTGCAGATGTTTTTGCCATGTTTCATGTGTTCTGTAGTGTTAAAAATGGATTTATCAACACAATAAAAAATCCTATTTATCTTTTGAATCCAAAAGTTAATTTATATTATGTTGCCGCTAAAGAAACCATGAATCATGGATTTCTTGCGAGATTATTTACTTATTCTGGAGCTGTTACTGTGAAAAGAACATGGAGGAAAGGAAATAAAAAAGTAAATAGATCTGTGGAACCTTCTGAGATTACTCGTATGGGGAGAGCTTTGAATGATGGATGGTTAATAACGTTTCCACAAGGAACTACAAAAGCATTTGCACCAGGACGTAGAGGGATTGTTCACGTCATAAGAAAATTTTGTCCTGTTGTTGTTCCTATTGTTATAGACGGATTTCAAAAAGCTTATGATAAAAAAGGAATTCGAGTCAAAAAAAAAGGAGTTTTACAGAAAATGAAGTTTAAAAAACCAATAAAATTGGATTTCAACAAGGAGACTACTGAAAACATAATGGAGAAAATTATGGATTCTATAGAGCAATCTCCTAAATATTATAAAAAAAAACATTTATATGAAATATAAACATATAAAAGATACTTTTCTGAATTTTTTTCAAAAAAAAAAACATAAAATTTTTTCTTCTTTTCCTATCATATTGAAAGACGACCCGACACTTTTTTTTATTAACGCCGGAATGAATCCTTTTAAGGATTACTTTCTAGGAAATAAAAAACCAAAATATAAACGTATTGTTAACATTCAAAAATGTCTCAGAGTTTCCGGAAAACACAATGATTTAGAAAATGTAGGATACGACAATTACCATCATACTATGTTTGAAATGCTAGGAAATTGGTCTTTTGGTGATTATTCAAGAAATGAAACTATAGAATGGGCTTGGGAACTTTTAATACAAGTTTTCAATATCCCAAAGGAAAATATTTATATCTCTATTTTTGTGGGGGATGAAAAAGATGGATTATCCATGGATAAAGAAACTTTACAATGTTGGAAATCATTCGTTAGCAAAAAAAATATACTTTTTTTTAGTAAAAAAGAAAATTTTTGGGAAATGGGAGACATAGGTCCTTGTGGACCTTGTTCTGAAATCCATGTAGATTTACGGAATAAAGAAGAAAAAGAAAAATTAGATGGAAAATATCTGATCAACAAAAATCATCCTCAAGTGATAGAAATTTGGAATCTCGTTTTTATAGAATATTTTAGAAAAATAGATGGAATTTTGGAAAAACTTCCTAAAAAACATGTAGACACAGGAATGGGATTGGAAAGATTATGTATGGTGTTACAGG
Organism: Blattabacterium cuenoti; assembly: GCF_014251375.1. NCBI lineage: Bacteria > Pseudomonadati > Bacteroidota > Flavobacteriia > Flavobacteriales > Blattabacteriaceae > Blattabacterium > Blattabacterium cuenoti. The sequence continues at coordinate 49,559 of NZ_CP059187.1, forward strand.
GAAAATATTCTAGTTATGAAACTGATATTTTTTTTCCAATAATTCGAGATATAAAAGAATCCTTAGGAAGGATTTATAAAAAAGAATTTTATCAAGACGTTTCTATACGTATGATAGCAGATCATTTAAGAGCTGTTGTTTTTTCTATTTCAGACGGTTTATTACCATCAAACAATGGAGCTGGTTATGTAATAAGAAGAATTTTAAGGAGATCTGTTATTTATATTACTCGTTATTTATCTCAAAAAAAACCTTTTATTTATAAATTTGTCAATTCTTTAGAAAGTTTCTTTCCTGAATTGAAAAATAAAAAAGAATATATTCAACATATAATCAAGGAAGAAGAATACTCTTTTTTTAAAGTGATTGAAAAAGGAAATAAAAGAATTCAACATCTGATAGAAAAATATAAAGAAAAAAAGAAAAAAATAATTGATGGGAGTACAATATTTAAATTGTACGATACTTATGGATTTCCAATAGAGTTATCAAAAATGTTAGCTGAAAAAAATAATTTTTTAATAGATGAAAAATCATTTCATAAAAAATTACTACAACAAAAAGAAAAATCTAAAAAAAATAAGAATATAAAAAAGGATTGGATTTCAATACACGTTCACGATGATGATTTATCTTTTAATGAGAATTTTATAGGATACGATTCTTTAAAATGTGATGTTTTAATTGTAAAATATAGAGTAGTAGAAATTGGATTAAATAAAGATCCTTATTATGAATTAGTTTTTTCAAAAACTCCTTTTTTTCCTGAAGGAGGGGGGCAATTAGGGGATACTGGTTGTATCAAAAATAAAATAGATGAAATTTGCATTGAAAATACAAAGAAAGAAAATTCTATTATCTTACATATTGTTAAAAAACTTCCTGTAAATATTTATTCGTCTTTTCATGCTATAGTGAATGAAGAAAGGAGAAAAAAAATAGAAAAAAACCATACATCTACTCATTTATTACATTTTGCATTGAAAAAAATTTTGGGGGGGCATATTCAACAAAAAGGATCTTACATAGGAGAAGATTACTTACGTTTTGATTTTTCACATCATCAAAAAATAACTATTGAAGAATTACATAAAATAGAAGAATTAGTTCAAACTCTAATTAACTCTAATCTTCCTATGGATGAAAAACGAGATTTTCCTTTCCAAGAAGCTATAAAAAAAGGATACCATGGAAATTTTCATGAAAAATACGGAAAAAAAGTCAGAGTCGTTACTTTTGGAGACACTTCTGAATTATGTATCGGAACACATGTTAAATATACTGGATTAATTCAAGTTTTTAATGTCCTATCAGAGTCTTCTATTTCGTATGGAATAAGAAGAATCAAAGCAATTACTTCAAATAAAGCAATTCAACATTTAAAAGAAATTTATTTTCAACATGAAATTTTAAAAAAAGAAATGAAATTCTACACAGAATCACCAATAAAGAGTTTTTTTGTATTACAAGATATAAATAAAAAATTAAAAAAAGAAATTGAAAAAATGCATTATCAAAAAATAAAAATGTTCAAGAGAGACTATTTTTTAAAAGCTATTCAATTATCTTTTTTCACATACATCTGTGATATTTCTAATGAAGAAAAAGAGTTAGATATTCATCTAATTAAAAAAATAGTTTTAGACTTACGACATGAAATATCAAATCTATTTATGATAGTAGGTTTTATAAAAAAAGAAAAACCAATGATATTTATATCAATTTCAGATTCCATTATTAAAGAGAGAAATATTCATGCTCACAAAATTATACAAAAAATGACAGATCATATTCATGGAAAATGTTGGGGGAAATCATTTTTTGCAACTTCTGTAGGAAGTAATAGAGAAGGATTAAATTTGGTTTCAAAAGAAATAACAGAATATGTTAAATCAATTAATTAATAATAAAAAGTTTAAATTTATAGAGTAAAAATTCTCTATGTATGAGTGATAGATATTCTTTTTTAAACGCTATCCATTTTAAAGATATAGAATATTTATATAAAAAGTATAAAAATAATCCTAATTCTGTAGAACAGAGTTGGTGTGCTTTTTTTCATGGATTTGATCTTCAAAAAGAAAATTATTCTGCTCAGAATAACTCCATTGATATAGAATTCAAAGTTTCCAATTTGATTCACTCGTACAGAACAAGGGGCCATTTTTTTACCAATACAAATCCTATAAAAAAAAGAAGAAAACATTTTCCTTCTTTGGATTTAAAAAATTTTGGATTATCAGATAAAGTACTTAATGTTCAATTTGAAGCAGGAAGATTAATTGGAATAGGAAAAAATTCATTAAAAAACATAGTTAATCATCTAGAAAATATTTATTGTAATTCTATAGGAATAGAATATATGTATATTTCTAATCCTAAAAAAATAGAATGGATTGAAAAATGGTTTCAAAAAAAAATCTCTTTTTCCACAGAAAAAAGAAAATTTTTTTTGAAAAAATTAAACGAGGCGATTGTATTTGAAAATTTTGTTCATACTAAATTTGTTGGACAAAAAAGATTTTCTATAGAAGGAAACGAATCTATATTGCCTGCATTGGAAGAAATGATAGAATATACTTCCAATAAATATCTAACAGAAGATTTTATAATAGGAATGTCACATAGAGGAAGGTTGAATCTGTTATCGAATTTTTTAAAAAAAGATTATTCTCATATTTTCAGTGAATTTCAAGGAAAAGAATATAAAGAAAAAACATTTTCTGGAGATGTAAAATATCATTTAGGGTTTACAAAAGTTAGAAAAAACAGTCAAGGAAAAATCATAAAAATGAGTCTTGTCCCCAATCCATCTCATTTAGAATCTGTAGATCCTATTGTAGAAGGAATTACTAGAGCAAAGATTGATATTAATTATAATCAAGACAGCAATTCTGAAAAAATTATCCCTATTCTTATTCATGGAGACGCGGCATTATCAGGTCAAGGAATTGTCTATGAAGTACTACAATTATCTAGATTAAAAGGATATAAGACAGGTGGTACAATTCATCTTGTAATGAATAACCAAATAGGATTTACTACAAACAATACTGAAGGACGTTCCAGTATTTACTGTACAGATATCTCCAAAATAGTTCTTTCTCCAGTATTACATGTTAATGCAGATGACATAGAATCTGTTATTCGTGCTATTTATTTTGCAGTAGATTTTAGAATGCATTATCATGAAGATGTTTTTGTAGATTTAATTGGATATAGAAAATATGGACATAATGAAGGAGATGAACCTCGTTTTACACAACCTTCTTTATACAAAACTATTTCTAAACATCCTAGTACATATGATTTATATAAAAAAAAATTAGAAAAAAAATGGGGGAAGAATCTGGATATAAAAAAAATGGAAAATGAGTACGAAAAAATACTTCAAAAAGGATATAATGAATCTAAAACTATTAAATGGAATATACTCAATTCTTTTTTAGAAGAAGAATGGAATAATTTTCCCATAACATACAATACTAAAAAAATATTTAAAAAAGTAAAAACTCAATTTCCAATTGAAAGAATTATAGAAATTTCTAAGAAAATTTTTACTCTTCCTATTGAAAAACATTTTTTTAAAAAAACAAAATTTCTTTTTCAAAAAAGATTAGAAATGGTAATCAAAAACCATTTAGCAGATTGGAGTGTAGCAGAATTATTAGCATATGGAACACTTTTAGATGAAGGATTTCATATTCGTTTATCAGGAGAGGATGTGGCAAGAGGTACGTTTTCTCATCGTCATGCAATCATAAAAACAGAAGAAGAAGAAGAAATTCTACTTTTGAATCAGATTCGGATAGGACAAGGAAAAATACAAGTTTATAATTCCCCACTTTCAGAATATGGAGTTTTAGGATTTGATTACGGATATGCTTTGTTTTCGCCTTATATTTTGACTTTATGGGAAGCTCAATTTGGGGATTTTGGAAATGGAGGACAAATTATTATAGATCAATACATTTCTTCTGGAGAAAATAAATGGAAAATTAGAAATGGAATCGTCATGTTGCTCCCTCATGGATATGAAGGGCAAGGCCCAGAACATTCTTCTGCTCGTATAGAACGTTATCTCCAACTTTGTGCAAACAACAATTTATTTGTTGTAAATTGCACAACTCCATCTAATTTCTATCATCTTTTGAGAAGACAAATGAAATTAAATTTTAGAAAACCTCTGATAGTTTTTACACCAAAAAGTTTACTTCGTCATCCAAAATGTATCTCTACAATAGAAGAACTTTCTGAAGGAAAATTTCAAGAAATTTTGGATGATCCTTTTGTTCAAAAAATTGAAGAAATCAAAAAATTAATTTTTTGTTCTGGAAAAATATACTATGAATTATTAAATAAAAAAGAATCTATAAAGGATAAAGAAACAGCTATAATTCGTATAGAACAAATTTATCCTTTAAAAGAAAAAAAAATTCAAGAATTACTGAATAAATACAATAACAAAAAAAGTGTTCTTTGGGTCCAAGAAGAACCAGAAAATATGGGATTATGGAGTTTTATTTTGAGAAAATTAGGAAATAGTATTCCTTTTCATTTAATTTCTCCATCTGAAAGTTCCAGTCCTTCTACAGGTTCTTATTCATGTTTTTTGAAAATTCAAAATCAAATATTAGAAAAAGCTTTTTTTAAAGAATAAAATTATTTTAAAATATATATGACAATAAAGGTTAAAGTTCCTTCTCCAGGAGAGTCAATAACAGAAGTAGAGGTTTCATCATGGCTTGTTAAAGATGGAGATTCCGTTTCTAAAGGACAAATCATAGCAGAAATAGATTCAGATAAAGCAACTTTGGAAATTTCAGCAGAAGAAAATGGAATAATAACCTTAATGAAAAAAAAAGGAGAAAAAGTGCCAGTAGGAGATATTATATGTCTCATCAAAACTTCTTCTTGTGAGAAAAATGAAAAAAAAAAGAATCAATCAAATATTTCTATTTCTCAGGTAGAAGAAACTGAAAGAAAACAAAAGAAAACAATTAAAAAATATCCTTCTCCAGCATCAAAAAAAATATTATCAGAAAAAAATATTTCAGTGGAATCTATTCAAGGAACTGGAAAACATGGAAGAATTACAAAGAGAGATTGTATTTTTGCATCGTCATCTTCAGATTCTATTACTACTGATGAAATGACTAGTAGATATTTCTCTCCTGTAGGTGAAAAACCAACTATAATGTCTCGGTATTTTACGAAAACCCCTCTTTCTTCTTTAAGAAGAAAACTCTCTGAAAGGTTGGTATCTGTTAAAAATAAAACTGCGATATTAACTACATTTAATGAAGTGGATATGCAGGAAATATTTATTTTAAGAAAAAAATATAAGAATATTTTTAAAGAAAAACACGGGGTAAATTTAGGTTTTATGTCTTTTTTTACTAAATCATGTGTTAGAGCATTAAATATATATCCAGATGTTAATGCAATGATTAGTGGAGAAGGAGAAGAAAAAATTAATTTTGAATACTGTGATATTAGCATTGCTATATCTGGACCAAAAGGACTCATGGTTCCAGTAATAAGAAATGCAGAAAACCTATCATTTCGAGGAATTGAAAAAGAAATTAGTAGATTATCAGAACGTGTTAGAAATGGAACAATCTCCATTGATGAAATGACTGGAGGTACGTTTACCATAACTAATGGGGGAATATTTGGATCTATGCTTTCTACTCCAATTATTAATCCCCCTCAAAGTGCTATTTTAGGAATGCATAAAATAATGGATAGAACTGTTGTAATTCATGGATCAGTAAAAATACGTCCTATAATGTATTTGGCATTATCCTATGATCATAGAATAATTGATGGAAGAGAATCCGTAGGATTTTTAGTTTCTGTAAAAGAAGCAATAGAAAATCCAATAAAATTTTTAATGAATGGAAGTGAAAAAAATATTCATAGAATATTGGAATTATAAGTTTTCAATAAAAATGATTTTTTCTTCTATTATTTCTACTTATATTATTTGTTCTTTTAATTTTTTTTTTTATAATTTGAATGTGATCATGTAATAATCCTGTAACATCTGTTTTTTTTGCTTCTGATAGTAATATTTCAGCTTTTTTTTTATCTCCTTTTGATAAAGAAGCTATTGCCAAATTTAATTTGGCTATGGCTATGTTGTGCTTAAATTTTAATCCAAAATCTAAAGCTTTTTGCATATAGTTTTCCGATTTACGAATATCTAATTCTGAATAGCAGATCCCGTTTAGGAAATAATAATAGGATATTTGACTTTTTGTAAGTTGCAATTTTGGATCTTTCACAGATTCTAGACATTTTTTTAACCCTTTCATATCTTTTTTTTGTATTTTAAGAAAAGCTAATAACAAAAATTCATTTCTGAAAATTAAAAAAATAGGAATTCCACTTAATAAAACTAGAATTCCCCCAAAAAAATAATTTTTTTGAAAAAAAAAATAAATAGATCCTATTAATAAAATTAAAAATAAGACTATTTTTGTATGTTTTTTCATTCCTAAAATTTTTTCTGTTTTTCTTTTATCCAATTAATAAGATCTTGATAATTAGAACGACATAAAGTATGTCCTGAATCATATTCTTTATAATATAAAGAAATAATTTTCTTTTTTTTCAAAAAATCAAATCCTTTTTTGGTCCAATCTATAGGAATAATCGGATCATATTTTCCATGAGAAATGAAAATTTCTAAATTTGAAAAAGAAGTAATGTTTATTTCTTTTGGTAAAAAACATTTTTCCAAATATCCACTTAACGCAATAACTTTTTTTACTTTATCAGTTTTTTTTAAAGCTATTGCATAACTTAATATTGCCCCTTGACTAAATCCACATACCCATACTTGATTTTTGTTTAGTTGATATTCTTCTATAGCTTCATCTATAAAAAAAGAGATTTTATCTATTGCATTTTTAGCTTGTGATATGTTATTAATGAATTGATTTTTTTTAGAAAAATCTATATTGTACCATGAATATTTGTTGGATCCAATTGAATAAATTCCTTGTATACTAATTATAAAAAAATTTTCTGGAATATCTTTTTTTAAAGAAAAAAGATCGTTTTCATTACTTCCATATCCGTGAATCATCAAAAAAAGAGTAGGAATATTTCCCGAAACTGGTTTTTTTATAATGTGTTTAATAGAAAGTTTATTCTTTAAATGCATTTTTCTTTACTTTTGATTATTATCCCTTTTTCTATTCTAAGTATTTGATCAGCCATGTTTGCTAATTTTAGATTATGGGTAACTATTAAAAATGTTTGTTTCAATTTTTCTCTAAAAGAAAACAAAATATTATGTAGAATTTCAGCATTTTTTTCATCTAAATTTCCAGAAGGTTCGTCAGCAAAAATTACTTTAGGATCATTAATTAAAGCTCTTGCAATGCTGATTCTTTGTTTCTGTCCTCCTGATAATTCTTCAGGTTTAGAATTTTCATATTTAGAAAGATTTAATTCATTTAATAGTTCTTTTGCTTTTTTTTTTACATAATTTTTGTCATTTTTTTTTATAAATCCAGGTAAACAAACATTTTCTAATGCTGTAAATTCAGGAAGAAGTTGATGAGTTTGAAAAACAAAACCAATTTTTTCATTTCTAATTTTAGAAAGTTTTTTTTCTGAAAGAGACAACACATTTTCTCCATTTATTTTTAAGACAGTTTTTTTTTTTTTCTTGAAAGTAGGTTTATCTAATGTCCCTAATATATGTAGTAATGTACTTTTTCCAGATCCAGATTCTCCTAATATACATATTATACTTCCTTTTTTTACTCCAAGAGTAACTCCTTTCAAGATTTCATCATTTCCAAATGATTTATATATATATTCAGCTTGAACCATAGAAATTTTATGTAAATTTAAAAATCTTCTTTTGAATAAACCAAAAAAAACGTTTCAAAAATAAACGAATTTTGGTTTAAATTTATTTTCTCACATAAAAACTGTTCCAAATGAATTTACATGAATTTCAGGGAAGAGAAATATTGAATTCTTTTTCCATTAAGGTTCCTTACGGAATTGTTTCTAACACTCCTGAAGAATCTGTAATAGCAGCAAAAGAAATATTCGAAAAAACAAAAAAAAAATCATTAGTTATTAAAGCTCAAATACATGCTGGTGGTCGGGGAAAATCTGGAGGAATACAAATAGCAAAGTCTTTAAAAGAAGTCTATGACAAATCAAAAAATATTTTAGGAAAATATCTCGTCACTCCCCAAACTTCAAAAAAAGGAAAATTAGTTAGAAAAGTTCTCATATCTGAAGATGTCTATTATAATAATAATCCTAATGAATATTACATATCAATATTGTTTAATCGTGATATAGAAAAAAATATAATTGTATTTTCTAAAGAAGGAGGAATGGATATAGAAGAGATATCTAAAATTCATCCAGATAAAATATACACAGAAGAAATAGATCCTGGATTAGGAATTCAATCTTTTCAGATTAGAAGAATGGGATACCTTCTAGGTATGAAAAATTCAACAGGGAAGTTTAGAAATTTTGTAATTTCTCTTTACAAAGCTTATTTATCTTGTGACGTTTTACTTTTAGAAATTAATCCTTTAATTAATATTGAGGCTAATAATATTCTAGCTGTAGATACAAAAATTATATTGGATGATAACGCTTTATTTCGTCATAAAAAATATTATAACGAAATACGTGATCAAAAAAAAGAAGATCCTATTGAAATGGAAGTTTTTGAATCTAAACTAAATTTTATAAAACTAAAGGGAAATGTAGGTTGTATGGTAAATGGAGCTGGATTAGCTATGGCGACCATGGATATGATTCAATGTAGTGGGGGAAATCCAGCTAATTTCTTAGATATAGGTGGAGATGCAGATAAAAATCGTGTAGAAAAAGCTTTTCGTATCATATTAAAAGATGAATCTGTAAAAGCAATATTAATAAATATTTTTGGAGGAATTGTTCGTTGTGATACAGTAGCGGAGGGAATTATTAATTCATATCAACATAAAATAGATCATAATAAAAAAATCCCTGTCGTTGTCCGTTTACAAGGAACAAACGAAATTATGGCAAAAAAAATGCTTAAAAATAGTCTATTACCTATTTATTACGCTGATACTTTAGAAAAAGCTGCAAACAAAATTAAAGAAATTTTACTGAAAAAAAATTAAAGTAAAAAATGTTTTCTTACGTTGTATTATCTAAAAAATATAGGCCAAAAAAATGGAATGATGTGATTGGACAAAAAGAAATAACAATTTCTTTGAGGAGAGCAATCGCAAAAAATATTTTATCTAAAATTTTACTATTCATTGGACCAAAAGGAGTTGGAAAAAATACATGTGCACGTATTTTGGCTAAAGAATTGAATGCTTTTTCTGAAAAAGAGGCCTCTTTGAACTTGAATTTATTTGAAATAAATGGAATATTTAAAAATTCATTAGAAGATATTTCTAAAATAGTCAGTCAAGTTCGTTTGCATCCAAAAGAAGGAAAATGTAAAATTTTAATCTTTAATGAGATAAATTTTTTTACTAAAAATCATTTCAACTTTTTTTTTCAAGTATTAGAAGAAATTCCTTCTCACGTATTGTTTATTTTTTGCGCAACAGAAAAAAATAAAGAACTAGATTACCTCATATCACTTTCACGTTGTCAAGTTTATGAATTCAACCCTATTTCTTTAAAAGATATTTATTTGTATTTAAAAATGATAGCTGAAAAAGAAAAAATAGAAATAGAAAATGCAGCTTTATTTCTCATTTCTCAATATGTAAATGGTTCATTAAGTGAGGCAATTAACACTCTTGAAAAACTAATTCTTCACGAAGATCAAAAAATATCTAAAGAATTTGTAATGGAAAAATTGGGGATTTTGGATCCTAATTGTTATTTTCAAATCATTGAGTCACTTTTAGATAAAAAAACTTGTAAAGTATTAATTGTATTGGATAAAATTTTAAAAAATGAAGTGCATAACATTCATTTTATAAGCGGATTTATAAAACATCTTAGAGACTTATTCTTATCTAAAGATCCTGAAACAAGACCTCTTTTGAAATTTAAAAAGAAAACAATTATCCAATCTTATATACAACAGTCAGAAAAAATATCTTATTCATTTTTAATGAGATCTTTGATGATTTTTTGCAAAATTGAGGAGAGTTTCTCAAAATTTAGTAAAAACCAAAGATTGATAATAGAAATATATCTAATGCAATTATCTCATTTTCTAAATTTTTTAAAAAAAGACTCATTTTCTTATTCTTATGAATATGAATGTGAGGAATTAAAAAATAAAAAAATTCAATACTTACAAAAAAGTTGGATTTATTTTATCCATAAATTTATGGATAAAATAAATCCTAATTGTTTAAATTCAATGAAAAATGAAGTACAGTTTCAAATCTCAAAAAAAAATAAAATACTTCTTATAATTCCTTTCAAATTGGGATTGACTCGTGAATTTTTTTTAATACAAACATCTTTCTTTAAATATTTAAAAAAGAAATTTCCATATTTAGAATTTCAAATAATAATAAAAGAATTAGAAAATTCTACAAGAGAACAATACGATTTTTTATCAAAAAAAAATAAGTGTGTAGAAAAATTGATCAAACAATTAAATTTGAAAGTTGCATCATCCTCTAAATCTAAATAATTTGATATGAAAAATAGATATTATGAGCAAACCAATTTATTTTTTTTGTAGAAATAAAAGATATCATTTATATTTTTATAAATATTTTTAATGATTTGAATTTATGATTCATTATTTTTCATACTTTTTTAAAAAAAAGGAAAAAAAAAGGCTGTTTTTTTTAGACAAAAAAAAACAAAATTTTTATTTTGTTTCTTATTCAGATGAAGATATTGAAAATGATAATTCTACTTCATCATCATCCTATGGATCAGAAGAAGGATCTAGTAATAATCCAGGATCTAGTAGTAGTTATTATGGAGGAACTTCAATAAGAAGTAAAACACCAGTATTGGATAATTTTGGAAGAGATCTAAATGCTACAGCTATTGAAGGGAAACTAGATCCTGTAGTTGGTAGAGATCAAGAAGTTGAACGGGTTTCTCAAATATTGAGTAGAAGAAAAAAAAATAATCCACTTCTTATAGGAGAACCTGGGGTAGGAAAATCTGCCATTGCTGAAGGTTTAGCTTTACGAATTGTTCAAAAAAAAGTTTCTAGAGTTTTATATAATAAAAGAGTAGTTGTATTAGATTTGGCAAGTTTAGTGGCGGGAACTAAATATAGAGGACAATTTGAAGAAAGAATGAAAGCTATTATAAATGAATCAGAAAAAAATTCAGATTTAATTCTTTTCATAGATGAAATTCATACTATAATTGGAGCTGGGGGGACTACAGGCTCTTTAGATGCTTCCAATATTTTCAAACCTGCTTTGGCTAGAGGGGAGATTCAATGTATAGGAGCTACTACATTAAATGAATACAGACAATATATTGAAAAAGATGGAGCATTAGAACGTAGATTTCAAAAAATTATAGTACAACCTTCATCAGAAGAAGAAACCATTGAAATATTAAAAAAAATAAAAGGGAAATATGAAAGTCATCATAACGTTATCTATACAGAAGAAGCTATAAAAGCATGTGTCAATCTCACTGTACGATATATTGTAGATCGTTATTTACCAGACAAAGCCATTGATGCATTAGATGAATCTGGATCCCGTGTTCACATTAAAAATATTAAAGTTCCACAAGAAATAATTCTTTTAGAAAAAGAATTAGAAAATATTCGTAAGGAAAAATCTAAAGTAGTTAAAAGTCAAAAATATGAAGAAGCTGCACAATTACGTGATACAGAAAAAAAAATAGAAAAACAGTTAATAAAAGCTCAAAAAAAATGGGAAGAATCTTCCAAAAAAAATAAAGAAATTGTTTCAGAAGAAAATGTGGAAGAAGTTGTTTCCATGATGAGTGGAATTCCTGTAAATAGAATTGCTCAAGCGGAAATGAAGAAATTGAATAAAATGACAAAAATTTTAAAAGAAAAAATCATAGGACAAGATCAAGCAGTAGAAAAAATTGTAAAAGCAGTTCAAAGGAATAGAACTGGATTAAAAGATCCTAACAGTCCTATAGGATCTTTTATATTTTTAGGTCAAACAGGAGTAGGAAAAACTTATCTTGCAAAAGTATTTTCTAAAGAACTATTTAATTCTGATGAATCATTAGTACGTATTGATATGAGTGAGTATATGGAAAAATTTTCTGTTTCAAGATTAATTGGGGCACCACCTGGTTATGTTGGATATGAAGAAGGGGGGCAATTGACAGAAATTATACGTCGTAAACCTTATTCTGTCATATTGTTAGATGAAATTGAAAAAGCGCACCATGAAGTTTTTAATATATTATTACAGATCTTGGATTATGGAAGTGTAACAGATAGTCTAGGAAAAAAAATAAACTTTAAAAATACTGTCATAATTTGCACTTCAAATACGGGAACACAACAATTAAAAGAATTTGGGCCAGGAATTGGTTTTGAGACTCAATCAAGAAAATCAAATAATTATATTAAAAACGTTTTAGAACATGCTTTGAAACGAACCTTCTCTCCAGAGTTTTTAAATAGAATAGATGACATAATTATTTTTAATTCTCTAAACAAAGAAAATATTTCTAAAATTACTCATATAGAATTAGAAAAAGTAAAACTTCACATATCTAATTTAGGCTACAAAATAATCTTACATCCTGAAGTAAAAAATTTTATTAAGAAAAAAGGATTTGATAAAGAATATGGGGTTCGTCCTTTGAAGAGAATCATAGAAAGATTTATAAAAAATCCTATATCAGAATATATTATTAGTGAAACTTTAAAAAAAGGAGATGAGATTACATTGAAAATGAATGATAAAAAAAATGATATTCAAGTTGTTATTAATAATTCATAATTGAATTAATATTAATATTAATGTCAGTAAACAATGTTAAAGTGAAAAAAAAAGTAGAAATCATTGTGAAAACTTTAGATTTTCTTTATCCTAATCCTGTCAGTTCTTTATATTACAGAAATGAATTTACCTTACTTTTAGCTATTTTACTGACTACTAGAAGTAAAGAAAAAGAAGTCAATAAAATAACGAAACATTTGTTTCAAAAGATGACGACTCCTAAGGAAGTGATTCAACATTCTATTAACGATATTAAAAATACAATAAGACATATTGGTCTTTATAATAAGAAATCTAAAAACATTTATGATTTATCTCTTTTTCTAATAAAAAAATATCATGGAATTGTCCCAAAAAACATTTTTGAATTAGAATCTTTACCTGGAGTAGGTCATAAAACGGCTTCTGTATTTTTGTCTTATGTCTCAAAACAACCTGTATTTCCTATAGATACTCATATTTATAGAATGATGATTCGTTGGGGATTAAGCATTGGAAAAAATATAAGACAAACGGAAAAAGATGCTAAAAGAGTGTTTAAAAAAATGAATTGGAAAAAACTCCATCTGCAAATTATTCTTTATGGAAAAGAATATTCTCCTTCCAGAAAATGGAACCCCAAAAAAGATATAATATATCAAAAATTACAAAAAAAAACTAAAAAGGAAGATCATCAAAATCATCAGATGACAAAGTTGGAGAGATAGAAGAAGATATTTTTTTTGAATTTTTTCCTGATTGTTGATATCCCTCCTCTTCTATTTTCCATCCTTGTATGGAATTAAAATACTTGAGAATTCCTTCTGGATTTGTCCATTCTCTTCCTCTAATATTTATAAAAACTTTTATTTTGTCTTCTTCTCTTATAGATTCCAAGAGATCAACTTTATCTTGAATGAATTCTATTAATATGTTTTGAGGATATGGTTCTTCTGTAGTAAGTACTATTTCTCTTTTTCTAAAACCACTACCAAATTTTTGAATATCAAATAATTTTTTGACTTTTCCTATTATTTCCATGGAATTATTTAATTTTATTTTTTTGATTATTCGTATCTTTATTTTTTATGGATTCTCCAATTTTACTGGATATATTAAATGATGTAATCATATTATTTAACATTTCACTAGCAGATCCTGGAGAATTAGGCAATAAAATTAAATTAGTATTAGTATTTTCTCCCATAGACTGAAGAGTATCATAATGTTGAGTCACTACAATTAAGGCGGAAGCTTCTTGAGAATTGATTCCAGCATTATTTAATACTTCTACAGATTCCAAAATACCTTTTGCTATTTCTCTTCTTTGATCTGCAGTTCCTTTTCCTTGTAATTTTTTACTTTCAGCTTCAGCTTTAGCTTTAGATACAATTTTAATCCTTTCAGCTTCAGCTTTATATTCCGCAGCTACTTTTTCTCTTTCCGCTGTATTAATACGATTCATAGCTTGTTTTACTTGTTCATCAGGATCAAGATCTGTCACTAATGCTTTAATAATAGAATACCCATAATTCAACATGGATCCTTCTAATTCTCTTTTTACAACAAGAGCTATATGATCTTTTCTTTCAAAAACATCATCTAAACGCATTTTTGGAACTTCTGCTCTTACAACATCAAATATATAAGCAGTTATTTGGGAATTGGAATTATCCAATTTATAAAATGCTTCATAGACCTTATCTTTAATCACTTGAAATTGTACAGAAATTTTTACCTTAACAAAAACATTATCCTTTGTTTTTGTATCTACCAAAATATCTAATTGTTGAATTTTTAACGTCAACTTTCCAACTATATTGTCAATAATAGGAATTTTAAAATGTAGTCCTGCTTGACAAATACTATAAAATTTTCCTAGTCTTTCAATAATAGCAGCTGTTTGTTGATTGATTATAAAAATAAAACTAGAAAAAAAAGATAGTATTAAAAGAACCAATAATCCATAAAACAAAAAACTAAAAATACTCATATTAATAATTTTATCTTCATTTTTATAACATTATATTTTTTTTTACATATACATAATACATAATTAATATATATATCTACATATTCAATTCCAAACGAGCTTCCTCACTCATAAAATCTCTACTCCAAGGAGGATCAAATGTTAAAATAACGTTTACATTTGAAATTTCTTTTATAGATTTAACTTTTTCTTTTACTTCTAAAGGTAAACTTTCAGCAACTGGACAATTTGGAGTTGTAAGAGTCATGATTATTTTTACTTTTTTTTTACGAGAAATCTGTATATCATAAATTAAACCCAGTTCATAAATATCCACTGGGATTTCTGGGTCATAGATACTTTTCAAGATAGAGATAATTCGATTCTCTAAATCTAAAAAAGAGTAAGAAACTTCATTTATAGAATTCTTTTTTGACACTCTTTGACTTTAATTTTGTTTCCAAATTTATCAAAAAAACGAATAGGATATCCTAATTTTTTTAGGATAGGATATATTTCACTAACTTTTCCAATCACTAAAATTCTTCTATTTTTTAGAGAAAAGAATTTTTTACTAGCCTGATAAATATTGGAAATAGTTACGGATTTTATATTATTCAAATAATTTTTGTAAAAATTACTTGGAAGATTATTTTTAAACTCACTAATAAAAAGATCACTAATTCTGTTTGGATCTTCTAAATCAAGAAGAAACTGACCACATATTTCTTCTTTTTTAATTTTCAATTCTTCCAAAGAAACTTTCTTTTTAGTTATCCTTACAATTTCTTGTAAAATATCTTTAATTACTTTATCTGTGACTTCATTTCTTACTTGAGTATAAATAGAAAAGTCACCTATATTTTTATCTGATTTCAAAACTGAATAAATTCCATATGTATAGGCATTCTTCTCTCTAATATTTAAAAACAAGCGACTTTGAGGTCCCCCTCCCAAAATTCCATTTGCTAAAATGGAAGGGAAAAACATAGTATCCCCTTTCTTAAAATTGATCGGTCCTCCAAAACAAATTGTGGATTGAGTAAGAGAGGGAAGATCGACTACATCTATTTCTAAAGATGAAATTCTACTTTTTAGATTTATTGATTTATATTTTCTAGAATCAATTTTTTTTCTTTTCCATTTAGAAAAATAACGATTACATAATTTTTTTGCCTCCTGAAAAGAAATATCCCCTATAAAAGATAAATAGGAAATATTTGGAATGTAATATTTTACATATAATTTTTTTAAGTCATTCAGAGTAATATTTTTTATGGTTTCATACGTTTCATATTCTCCATAAGGATGATTTTTTCCAAAAAAAAGAACATTTCTAACTCTTTGTAAAATAGAATCTGGATCCTTTTCTGAGAGATTAATATCTATAATTCTTTGCTTCACTATTTTTTCTAATTCTTTAGAATTCTCAAATTTACTATTCATTATAATGTCGCTCATAATAGCTATAGATTTATCTAGATTTTTTTTTAAAGTAGAAACAGATACTCCTGAAAAGGAAGTATACAAAGTGCTACCCATGTAATCTATAGATTCATCCAATTCTTCTTTAGATAAATTTTTTGTTCCAGAACGAAGCATTTTCCCAAAAATCTTTTTTATTCCCGCTTTATTTTTTTCCAAAAAAGGTGGATGATCCAATTCTAAACCAATTCTAACTAAAGGAAGCTTATGATTTTCAACAATTAAAACTTTCAACCCATTTTTCATCTGAAAAAATTTTGGTCTTTTAATATTAATAATTGTCTTTCTTTTTAAAGATTTAGGAGGAATACTCCGATCAACTGTTTGATTTTTAGAAAACATACTACTACAAAAAATATTTATAACAATAAAAAAAATAAGAATAATAATATTCTTTTTCTTCAAATTCTTCAAAAAAAAAAAATTTAACATGGAACATTATATAAACGAACTCTACAATTTTTATTCAAATATTTATTAGCAACTCTTTTAATATCTTCTACAGATATTTTACGATATTTTTCAATATCTGTGTTGATTAAATCTGTATTTTTATAGTACAAAGAATAATGTGCTAAACTATCTGCTATTCCACTCATAGAATAATTCTCAGAAAGAAATTTTTTTTCAAAAAAATTTTTTTGTTTTTCAAGTTCATACTGAGTAATTCCTTTTTCTTTTAAAGTTTCAATTTCTTCATCCATAACATTTGTTAATTGATCTAAAGTAATTCCAGGATTTATGAGCCCATATATAATAAAAGTTCCATAATCTTCCATAGAATCTAAAAAAGATCCTGCGTAAGAAGCCATTTGTTTTTTATTCACTACATTTTTCATTATACGAGAACTTTCACCTGAAGAAAGAATATGATCTATAATCTTCAACACATAAGAATCTTGATCTATTATTTTTGGAACTCTATATGAGAAGAAAACTCCTGGCACTTTAGTATTTTTATCCATATATGTAGAAAATATTTCTTGATCTATGGGAGCCTCCTCTATTTTTTTTAATAAATTTATTTTTCCTTTTGGAATAGAAGAAAAATATTTATTTATCAAATTTCTCGCTTCATTCATATCAAAATCACCTGCAATTACTAAAATTGCGTTATTTGGAACATAATAAGTTTCATAAAATTTTTTATAATCTTCTTCTGTTGTGGTATCTAAATCTTTATCGAATCCAATAATTGGATATTTATAAGGATGCTTTTTAAATAATAGAGAAGGAATAATTTCTGAAACTGCTTTTGAAAATGGTTGATTTTCTATTCGCATTTTTTTTTCTTCTTTGACTACTTTTCTTTGAACATCAATACTTTCCTTATCAATTTTGGCATGAAACATTCTTTCAGACTCCAACCATAATGCTAAAGGAAGACGATCTGATGGTAAAATTTCGTAATAACAAGTTTCATCATGATTAGTATAAGCATTATTTTTACCTCCATTAGAAGCGATGTACTTAAAAAATTCTCCTCTTTTAACATTTTTAGATCCTTCAAACATAAGGTGTTCAAAAAAATGAGCAAATCCAGATTTTCCAGGTGATTCATTTTTAGTTCCTACATGATATACAACAGAGATAAAAACTAAAGGATTCGTGTTTTCTTGATGTAAAATAACATGGAGTCCATTTGATAGTGTCTCTTCAAAAAATCTAACTTTAGTACTTGCTTTTAAGGAATTAGAATTCAACATTATTATTGTTATGATTGTTATTAAAAAAAAAATTCTATTCATGACTGAAAAAAAAATAAATGAATAAAAACAACAAAAAGAGTTAAAGATAAAGATTAGGAAAAGAAATTTACGAATTTTTTTATCCAAAAAATATGATTTTTTTCTTTTCCTTTATTTTTGTTTCATAAAAAAAATTACGAATTGATTCTTAATATGAGAAATTTTGTATTCATTCTTTTATATTTTTTGTTTTCAATTTTCAAAATTGAATCAAAAGATATAGAGGGAAATGCTGAAAGAGGATCGGAACTTTTCAAAAAAAATTGCACAGCTTGCCATTCCATAGATTTAGAAAAAAAAATGATAGGACCAGCTTTATCTGGTGTAACAGAAAAAAGAAGTAGAGAATGGCTTCATAAATGGATTGTTAACAACAAATTACTAAGAAAAAGCGGAGATAAAGAGGCAATAGATCTTTACAAAGAATATGGAAATATAGAAATGAATTCTTTTTCTCAATTATCTGAACAACAAATAGATGATATCTTATATTTTATTAAAAATCCAATAGGAGATACAAAAAAAAAAGAAAATTTAAAAATTATAGATAATGGAATAAACAATAATGAAAATGAAATAATAGAAACTCAATTTCTAATTAAAATAATTGTTTTTGGATTTAGTCTTTTATCCATTATCCTTCTTTGGATTCTATATAGAATTAAAATATTGACAAAATTATTAAATGAGAATGATACCATTTTTAAACAACAAGAAAAAAAGAGAAAAAATTTTTTAAAAATTAGTATCCTTTTTTTATCTAATTTCTTAGACAGTTTTTTTTTAAAAAAAAAGAGAGTTGTCTATTTCTTTTGTTGTTTCTTTGGATTCTTATTCCTATTGATTGGATATGAAATATGGGTTTTTTTAATAGGAATAGATGTCAATAAAGGATACAAGCCGAAACAACCCATCTACTTTTCTCATAAAATTCATTCCGGAATTAATGGAATAGATTGTCAATATTGTCATTCTACTGCTAAATATAGCAAAGTTTCTGGGATTCCTTCAGTAAATGTTTGTATGAATTGTCATATCACTATTAATGAATATAAAGGAGATTATATTGAAAAAGGAAAAAACAGAGAAGAATACAATGAAGAAATACAAAAAGTATATCATTCAGTAGGTTGGGATCCAGAAAAAAGAGAATACTCCGGAAAAACACGCCCTATTCAATGGATCCGAATACACAATATGCCAGATTTTGTTCATTTTGATCATTCTCAACATGTAATCACTGGAAAAGAAATGATAAAAAAATCAAAAAAAGTAGATTTAGTTTGCAATGCTTGTCATGGGGAAGTTCAAAATATGGATCAAGTAGAAATGTCCAATGATTTTACTATGGGATGGTGTCTCTCTTGTCATAGAAAAACAGAAATAGATACTAAAAACAAATATTATATTGAACATTTTCCAAATGTTCAACAAGAAAAAAATAAAACTGTAGATATGATTGGAGGAACGGAATGCGCAAAATGCCACTACTGATTATTTTATATATCTCCTTTTTTTTTAAAAAATTTTAGATTCATGATGAAATTAAAAAAAGAAAATATTTACAATGCTGTAAATAGAGAAAATACAGTTAAAGTTCTTTTTCGAAACAAAACGTCGAGACGTGACTTTCTTAAATGGATTGGGTTTAGTACGGCTTCAGTAGCTTTAGCAGCTTGTAAAGGTCCAGTAATCAAATCTATTCCTTATGTAGTCAAACCAGATGCCATTACTCCAGGTATTCCTACTTATTATGCATCCACTATGATAGATTCTTTTGATATTGGAAGTGTTTTAGTAAAAACTAGAGAAGGTCGTCCTATTAAAATTGAGCCCAATTCAACATCAAAATATTTGAATACCACATCGTCTAGAATACAATCTTCAATTCTATCTCTTTATGATGAAGAAAGATTAAAAAATCCTTTTCTTAAAAAGAAAAAATGTTCTTGGAAAAAAATAGACGATTATGTAATTCAACATTTAGAAAAAATATCCAAGGAAGAAAAAGATATTGTTATTCTTTCATCTTCTTTTCCAAGCTTATCTACAAAAAGATTAATTCAATCCTTTACAAAAGGATATCCCACCACTAAATGGATTACTTATGATGCCATTTCATATTCCAAAGCTTTAAATGCATCAGAATATGTGTTTGGATATCGTGCTCTTCCACTTTTTGATTTATCAAAAACAGAATTGATAGTATCTTTTGATGCTGATTTTCTTGGAGATTGGTCTCCCGACCATATGGTAAAATCTTATGTTAATAGCAGAAAGCCAATTGAACATATGATGAAACATATTCAAATAGAAAGTACTATGACATTATCTGGAGCAAATGCAGATATTCGTATTGCAAAAAAACCTTCTGATATAAAAAAAATGTTATTTGAAGTTTATCAACAGATTTGTTTAGGAATAGAATCTAATGATATAAATGTCAAAAAAATAGTTTCTTTAATTAAAAATAAAAGTTCAAAAAGCGTCATCTTTTCAGATGGAGATGAAGAATCTTACATTCAATCTATTTTAATAAATCAAAAAATACACAGTAATGCCTTACAAAAAGGATTTTTCTTATCAAAAGAAAGCAATGATGAAAAATTTAAACAATTTCTAGAAGATTTAGAAAAAAATAGGATTGGCGCCCTTTTGATTCATAATACAAATCCTATTTATAGTCTTCCGTTTTCTTATTATAAAAAAATAAAAAAATTCTTAAAGAATATTCCTCTTACCATTTCTTTTTCTATGAAAAAAGATGAAACTAATGAAATGATGGATGTTTTAGCACCTATCCCGCATTGGCTGGAAAGTTGGGGCGATACTCATCCTATTACAGGATTTTATACACTGATTCAGCCTACTATTCAACGGATATTCAATACAAGACAATTTCAAGAATCTTTAATCATTTGGGGAAAAATTCAAGAAAAAAATTATTACGATTTTTTAAAAAAAATTTGGGAAGAAGAAATCATTCCAAAATCAAATGTTTCCTCTTTTAATGAAGCTTTATTTCACGGAGTTGTAGAATTAGAAAAAGAAGAAAAAATAATTACAAAAAAAACAAACAATTATGAATTTTATAAAAAAATAATGAATCATGAAAAAAAATTAGAAAATCATTTTGAACTTAGATTATACACAAAAACAAGTATGGGAGATGGCCAGCAATATAATAATCCTTGGTTACAAGAACTTCCAGATCCTATCACAAGAACTACTTGGGATAATTATTTAACTATCTCCTCTTACGATGCAAAGAAAATAGGATTAGAAAATTGGCATACAGGAAACGGATCTATGAACGGAAATTGTGTAGATCTAATAAAAAATAATGAAACATTAATTCAAGATATTCCTGTTTATATTCAGCTTGGACAAGCAGTAGGATCTCTAGGATTAGCTTTTGGATATGGACAAAAAATAGGAAAATTATCTAAAATATGTAATGGAAAAAACGCTTACAGAGTTTATGAACATTTTGATTTAATACAACAAAACATACAAATTAAAAAAGTAAAAAAAATACATAAATTTGCTTGTATTCAACTACAAAATACAACAGTTGGAAGGAACTTAGTAAAAGAAACAGATTTAGAAACTTTTTTAAAAAAACCTATGGAATTTTGGAATGAAAAAGAAAAATTCCCTACTCACAAGGGGATGATTTCTCCAAACCAAATTTCCATTTGGAAAGACAATAAAAATTATTCTAAATCTAAAGAAGGACATCATTTTAACTTATCTATAGATTTAAACGCTTGTATTGGATGTGGATCGTGCGTTACATCATGTCATTCTGAAAATAATGTTCCTGTTGTTGGAAAAGAAGAAATAAGAAAATCGAGAGATCTACATTGGATCCGTATAGATAGATATTATGAAAAAGAAAAAGTTTTTTTTCAACCTATAATGTGTCAACATTGTGATTATGCTCCTTGTGAAACAGTATGTCCAGTAGGAGCAACAGTTCATGGAAAACAAGGTCAAAATATGATGGCTTATAATCGTTGTGTTGGAACACGTTACTGTGCAAATAATTGCCCTTATAAAGTAAGACGTTTTAATTGGTTTGATTACGTAAACAATCAAAAATTTGATTTCAACATGAATAATAGCTTAGGAAAAATGGCAATTAATCCAGATGTTGTTGTAAGAACCAGGGGGGTTATGGAAAAATGCTCTTTGTGCATACAAAGAACTCAATATACTATAGGAATAGCAAAAAAAGAAAACAGAAAGGTAAAAGATGAAGAATTTGAAACCGCTTGTAGTATTTCTTGTCCTACCCACGCAATTACTTTTGGAGATATTAATGACAATAATAGTCATATTTCTAGTAAAATAAAAGATTCAAGATCTTATAAACTTCTTGAATTCATAGGAATACGCCCAAATATTTCCTATCAATTAAAAATTAGAAATTTGAAATAGATATAATTATGTCAAAAAACTATGATTCTCCTGTAAGAGATCCATTAATCATCGGAAAGAAAACATATAGAAACATCACAGATGATATTCTGAGACCTATAGAAAAAAAGGCAGGGAATCTGTGGTGGATGGCATTTTTTATCTCTATTTTAGCGTTTTTATGGGGAGTAGCATGTATCTTTTATACTTTGGGGACTGGAATAGGAGTATGGGGGTTAAACAGAACCATCAATTGGGCTTGGGATATTACTAACTTTGTTTGGTGGGTTGGAATTGGTCATGCGGGGACTTTAATTTCAGCGGTACTATTGTTATTTAGACAAAAATGGCGTTTATCTATTAATAGATCCGCTGAAGCAATGACTATTTTTGCTGTTATACAAGCTGGATTATTTCCTATTATTCATATGGGAAGACCATGGAATGCGCATTGGGTGTTACCTATTCCTAATCAATTTGGAAGTTTATGGCCTAACTTTAATTCTCCTCTTTTATGGGATGTCTTTGCTATTAGTACTTATTTCTCCGTTTCAACTGTTTTTTGGTTTATGGGATTGATTCCAGACTTTGCTATGATACGAGATAGAGTCACAGACCCTATTCAAAAAAAAATTTATAGCATTCTTAGTTTTGGATGGAGTGGTACGTCTAAAGAATGGCAAAGATTTGAAGAGATTTCTTTAATTTTAGCTGGATTATGTACCCCCCTAGTTTTTTCAGTCCATACAATTGTTTCGTTTGATTTTTCTACTTCTGTCATAAAAGGATGGCACAGCACTATATTCCCTCCTTACTTCGTAGCTGGAGCTATATTTTCAGGATTTGCAATGGTACAAACCTTGTTAGGTGTAGCCCGAAAAGTTCTTTCTTTAGAAAGTTATATTACAAGAAAACACATTGAATATATGAATATGATCATTTTGTTAACAGGAGGAATAGTTTTGTTAGCATATGTTTCTGAATTTATTCTTGCATGGTACTCAGAAAGTCCTTTCGAAAGGTATATTTATTTTTCTATAAAAGCAGCTACTGGTCCATTTTGGTGGGCTTTTTGGGCTTTAATTATTTGTAATGTTATTATTCCGCAATTTCTATGGATTAAGTCTATAAGAAGAAGCTTCTTTTGGACTTATGTTATAGCAATTACTATAAATATTGGAATGTGGTTTGAAAGATTTGACATTATTGTATTGAATTTAAGTCGTGATTATATTCCTTCTTCTTGGACGGGATTTATTCCCTCATTTGTAGATGTTGGAATATTTATAGGAACTATTGGTTTTTTTTTCGTTCTTTATTTGTTATATATCCGTGTTTTTCCAGTGATTTCACAATCTGAACTGAAAACCATATTAAAATCTTCTATAAAGAAAGAACTTGTATGTAAAAAATAAAAAAATGAATAAATATCTATTAAATATTCATGCATTATATGATAATGATGATTTGATGATAAATAGCATAAAAATTCTTCAAAAAAATGGGATCAATATACATGAAGTCTATTCTCCATTTCCAATTCATCATTTAAACAAAATACTAAAATTAAAAGAAACACATTTATCTTTTTTATCTTTTATATATGGAGTATTAGGACTTTTTACAGGAATTTTTCTTACTTGGTATACTATGATTTGGGATTGGCCACAAAATATTGGAGGAAAACCTTCTTTTTCTTGGATAAGAAATATTCCTTCTTTTGTTCCTGTTATATTTGAACTATCCATTTTTTTTTCTGCACATTTCATGTGTATTACTTATCTTATTCAATGTAGATTATTTCCAGGATCTATTTCAAAAAATCCAGATCCAAGGACTACTGACGATATGTTTTTAATAGAAATTATTTATCCCAGTCATACAAAAGAAAATACTGAAAAATTAATGAATTTATTAAAAAAAAATGGGGCTATGAAAATTAACATAAAAAAAATTAATAATTAGATAGATAGAAGAAATTATGAAAAAATATTTTTCTGTTATGATCATTCCTTTTTTTTTAATAATCATTCATCTAATGTTGGATTCCTGTTGGTTTGATAAATCTAAGCCCAACAGAGTTTATATGCCAGATATGTATTATTCTGATGCTTATGAACCATATTCAGACCCATATCCTGATTATAAAAAATCTAATAATGAAATTCAAATTCCTTTTTTTTTAGGAGGAAAAGGGTCTTCCCTTTTACCTATAAAGGGAACTGTCCCAAGAAATTCTTATGGATTTCTTCCTTATACTATTCCTAATACAAATGAAGGATACGATCATTCTAAAACAATTGTTACATCTCCTTTCAATTCAGAAAATAAAAAAAAAAGAAATCAAATTCTAGAAGATGGAAAAAATATCTATCAAATAAACTGTTCTATTTGTCATGGAGATAATGGAGATGGACAAGGAACTCTAGTTAAAAATGAAAAAATATTAGGAGTTCCCAGTTATCAGGATAGAGATATAACTATCGGTAGCGTTTATCATGTTGTAACATATGGAAGAAATAATATGAGTTCTTATTCTTCTCAATTAAATGAAATTGATAGATGGAAAGTAGCAGAATATGTAATGTATTTAAAAAAAAATATAAAAAAAATATAAAAAATGTATCAATTTTCTAAAAAATTGAAAATAATAATTTCCATTTTAATGGGATCAGGGTTATTGATTCTTTTTTTTGAAAAAATTTTATTCAAAGAAAATTCAACTTCTATTTGGATGAGTTTATATATAAGTTTTTTTTATTTTACCACTATTTCTCTTGGAGCATTATTTTTTTTATGTGTCCAAAATATATCGAAATCAGGATGGTCGATTATAATTCATCCAGTAATGGAAGGAGTTTCTTCTTTTCTTCCATATGGAGGATTCATGATATTAATTACCTTGTTATTAAATTCAATGGGAAAAATTCATTTATTTCATTGGATAGATCTTTCTTTAATAAATTCTGTTGATAAAATTTTTTTCGGTAAAAAATTATTTCTTAACATTCCTTTTTTTTTAATAAGAAGTATAATTTATATAGCCGGATGGAGTTTTTTTTATTTTAAAATCAAAAAAATATCTCACTTGTTAAATGTAACACGTTCTTTAACGGATTACAAAAAGCTAAATTTCATATCTATTTTTTTTATTATTTTTTTCTCTATAACATCTATACTCATGGGGTGGGATTGGATTATGTCCTTAAATACGCATTGGTTTAGTACTTTATTCAGTTGGTATGTTTTAAGTAATTATATAGTAACAGGAATTGGGATCATTACAATAACATCTATCTATCTCAAAAAAAAAGGCTGTTTGCCTTTGTTCAACGAAAACCATTTACATGACTTAAGTAAGTATCTTTTTTCTTCTAGTTTATTATGGGCGTATTTTTGGTTCTCACAATTTTTATTATATTGGTATGGAAATATTCCGGAAGAAGTTTCTTATTTTATTAAAAGAGAAGAAATGTATAATTCTGTTCATTTTTGGATTCTTATTCCAAATTTTTTAGTTCCTTTTATTTTATTGATAAGTAGTAATAACAAAAAAAATACCAGAATAGTTGTTATAGCGACTTCAATTTTACTGATTGGGCATTATATAGATATATACAATTTGATAGCTCCTGAAGTTATGAAATTACCAAAATTTGGATTGTATGAAACAACAGGTTCCTTGATGTTAGTAGGATCTTTTTTTATCTATATTTTATTCTCAAATCTAAATAAAAAAGAACTAAATTTAGTTGGAAATCCTTTCTTTGAAGAAAGTAAAAATTACAAATATCCTTATATGTAAAAAATTCACATTCAAAGATTAATATTATTTCCTAGAACTAGGAATTGCATCCTTATCTTTTACAAAATTCATTATAGATTTATTAGATCCAAAAAGTGTTAAAATATCTCCTTTTTGTAAAAAAGTATCTCCAGTAACTAATCCAATTACTTTTCTTGTAGAATTTTTTTTAGAAGACATAGGATTTTTAATATCTCTTATAACAGTAATTAAAGAAACGGAATATTTTTGTGTTAAATTTAGGCTTTTTACAGATTTTCCACTAAAAGAACATGGAGAAAAAACTTCAGCAATAGAATGTTTATTATCTACTCTAAAATAATCTAAAGCATAATTAAAAGATATTTGTTTAGTTAATCGAAAAGCCGCATCTTGTTCCGGATGAACTACATTGTTAATTCCCATTGCTTCTAATATTGTATCATGTATTTTGGATAACGAACGACTCACTATTTTAAGATGTTTATACTTTTTCAGTATAGCCGTAGTAACTATTGAAGCTCCTTCATTTTCTCCAATAGCTACAATTCCTAAATCAGCTTGTTGGATAGGTAAAACTTTATAAGCGTATTCATTATTGGCATCCATACATACTACATGAGCTATATGATCTTTTAATAAATCTACTTTTTCCATTTTATTATCTACACCAAAAACTTCATGTCCATTATCCGTCAAATTGAGTGCTAAAGACCGCCCAAAATTTCCTAGTCCAATAATTATAATTTTCATTTCAATTCAATAATTTTTGAATAAATAAATTATTCAAGAAAAACTAAAATAAAAATTACAAAAAATATTTTTTTTATACTTAACAGATAAGAACATATCCTAAAGGATATCTATAATAATCATGAGTATTAACTCTATTTTTCAATAGACCTAACATAATATTGAAAATCCCTATTCTTCCTAACAACATTAAAACGATTAAAACCAATTTACTTCCAATGGATAAATTAGAAGTAATTCCTAAAGATAATCCTGCTGTTGAAAAAGCAGAAAAAACTTCAAAAAAAATAGAGAGTATCTCTTGGTTGGGGTCTAAACAAATAATAATCAGAATGCTAGTATAGATTACAATAAGAGATAACATTATAATTGAAAAAGCTAATTTAATAGATTCTGAAGATATTTCTTTTCTTTGAATCTCTAACCTATCTTTTCCTCTAGACAAAGAAACAATATTCATTAGTGCCAATGCAAAAGTACTTGTTTTAATTCCACCACCTGTAGAAGCTGGAGAAGCCCCTATCCACATTAAAAATATGGTAAATAAGATAGTAATTGGAGCTAATTTATTCATATCTAATACTTGAAATCCTGCTGTTCTAGATGTAGCAGAAGAAAAAAATGAAACTATCCATTTTCCTACAAAAGAAGGATGTTCTGAAAGAGAACAATGGTATTCGCTGATATAATAAAAAATAGTTCCTAAAAAAAGTAAAAAAAAAGTAGTAAACACGACTATTTTTGTATTTAACGTGACAATGTGAACAGGATGTCTAAAATATTCATATTTCAAAATTTTTGAAAAAAATTTTTTAAATGTTATCCATATGTATGTAAAAAAATTAAATAAAATATCAAAACCGATTCCCCCCAATATTAATAAACATGCAACAATAAATTGAAACAAATAATTGAATCTTACAGATTCAGAATAAAATCCTTGGCTAAGAGTAGAAAAACCTCCATTGCAAAAAGCGGATATAGAATGAAAAACAGAAAAAAATAATGGATTTTCCAATTTTCTATTAATTGAAAAATAAATTAATAAAGCTCCTATTGTTTCTACTATTAAAGTAAACAGGACCACTTTGACAGCTAAAATAAGAACATTATTCGTAGTTTTTTTATTTAAAAAATTACTGATATAAACCCCCTCTCTAAAAGAAAATCCATCTCTAAAAAAATAACTAAAAAAAGAAGTGATAGTCAAAATCCCAAGGCCTCCAAGTTCTACCAAAGAAAGTAGAATTATTTTTCCAAAAAAAGTAAAATCTTTTTCTGTGTCTAATACCACTAGTCCCGTTACACAAACGGCACTTGTAGAAGTGAACAAAGCATCTATAAATGATATTCTTTTTACTGTAGATGATGGAAGCATTAATAATATAGATCCCAAAAAAGACAAAATAATAAAACTAGTAATAAAAATAAAAGCAGGATTATGTATTTTAACGTATACAATACGCATAAAATGTGTTACTCGTATAAGTATATATAAGATGAGACTAATAAACAAGGGAATTTTTACTTCTGAAATTTCTTCATTCTTATAAAAAATTTGAAAAAAGGAAAAAATAAGTGATCCCATCAAAATAAAAAAAGATAAAAAAATCATAGATTGATATCCTTTGTTCAGATTCTTTTCGAAAAGAACAAAAAAATGTAGAATACTTAAAAAAAATACTATTCCAATAAGCATTATTGAATTGAAAAAAGGATTTATATAAGTTTTCCATCCTAAAGATATCATTACATATAAAAATAAAACTGGAGTTATAAACGACAATAGATTCTTATATCTACTAATTTTTATCATACATAATTTTTTTTGAAATTTTTTTCATATTAAAAAATTAGTTATTAAGTGTTTTCAAATAAAAAATAAAACGGATTTATTTTCATTTTTTCAAAAAATTCATGATCTTTTTAAAATTTAAAAAATTAAGTTAATTAATTTTAATTATATTATTTATACTAAGTTTTTAAACTAGTTTTTTCTCTGTCTATTACTTGATTAGTAGAAAAAATAAACGGCTACTTTTCGATTCTTATATTATAAATAAAAAGGCATAAATGTTTCAATATTATTGAATTCTTTATTACAAAATTTTTCATAAGAAAGAGAACACATTTCCATTGCAGATGGGGTTATTTTTTTAGGAATAAAACGAAATAGTTCATAAAAAAACTTTTTTTCTTTTTTTGAAAAATTAACGTTTCCAAAAAAATAGACTCTCTTATTTTTTGTAATGGATTTGAATAAATTATATCCAAATTTTTTCACAAAAATAGGGGTTAGCCTCATTTTTGAATGGTTAAATAATGAAGTATAAACCAAGTCTGATTGAGCATGTATCATAGGAACTAAAAATCCATCTTTAATATTAATTTTCTGAGTTATCACAGTTAATGTATCAACTGACAATAATGGAATTTTTAAAGCACAACACAATCCTTTTGCGGCAGATATTCCTATTCTTAAAGAAGTGTACGATCCTGGACCTTTACTAACACAAACTGATTTCAGATGATTCAGATCAATCTTTGAAATATTAATAGCATATTGTATCAATAAATGTAGTTTTTCTGAATGAATAAATTCATCTGAATATTCTTCTATAGAAAGAAGACAGATTCCTTTTCTTGCTATGCTTACTGAACAATTTTTTGTAGAAGTTTCCAAATTAAGAATTAAAGACATTTTAATTATATTATTTTATTAATTTTTTTGTAAAAAAAGAAGCAGATCAAATCAAAAAAAAATTATCAATGATAGATACAAAAAAAACAATCAAACATATTGTTAGTTGGCTGAAAGAATATATCAAAAAATCTCAATCAAATGGATTTATTATAGGAATTTCGGGTGGTATAGATTCTTCGGTTACATCCGTTTTAGTAGCCATGACTACACATCCTACTATTACATTAGAAATGCCTATTTTAGAAAAAAAAAAAAATTTTTTATCACAAAAACATATTAATTTTTTAAAATCTAAATTCATCAATGTTCATTCCTTAAAAAGGGATCTATCTTGTTTGTTAAATAATTTTTGTACAGTAGTAAATACTGATGATAATAATGTTACTACTATTACTGAAATCAAAAAAAATAAAAATCTAGCTCTAGCAAATATAAAATCTAGGCTTCGTATGATGACTCTATATTACTACGCAAATATAAAAAACTATCTAGTCGTAGGAACTGGAAACAAAATAGAAGATTTTGGAGTTGGATTTTTTACAAAATATGGAGATGGTGGGGTAGATCTTCACCCAATAGCTGATTTAACTAAAAGTGAAATACGTTCTATAGCTAAAGAATTAAATATTCTTGATTGTATTCAAAATGCAATACCTACAGATGGATTATGGGATGATCAAAGATCGGATGAAGAACAATTAAAAGCTTCTTATGAAGAATTGGAATGGGCAATGAAAATGTCAGAAAAAAAATTAAAACGTATCTCTTCTTTTAAGGAAAGAAAATATGAAATTATGAAAATATATCAAACGTTACATAAAAAAAACATTCATAAAATGATTCCTATTCCAGTTTGTAAAATTCCTAGAAATTAGAAAAAAAAATTTAGAAAAACTGATCAAAAACATCTTATTACTCCACAACTAATAGACTAGTATATAGAACATATTATCAATACCTGACCTACAATAGAAATAGAATATCGTTTTCGTACCTTTGTTGAGCATGAGTCAATTTCTGCATGAAAGAACATAAAAAAATTTTAGAAAAAAAAACTGATTCAGGAGATACAGAAACTCCATTACGGAATGATGCTTTTTGTATGAATGATGAAGAAAAAATAGATAAAATTGAAAAACATTTTTTTCATATTATGAAAATACTAGGATTAGATATGAATGATGATAGTTTACGAAAAACACCAAAACGTGTAGCAAAAATGTTTATAAAAGAAATATTTAGTGGGCTTAATCCCAAGACTACCCCTAGATCATCTACATTTGAAAATAAATATCAATACAACCAAATGTTAATAGAAAAAAATATCACGGTTTATTCTACTTGCGAACATCATTTTCTTCCTATTGTAGGAAAAGCTCATGTTGGATATATTTCTAATGGAAAAGTTATTGGTCTTTCTAAAATTAATAGAATTGTCAATTTTTATGCAAAAAGACCCCAAGTTCAAGAACGTTTGACTATGCAAATAGTCAAATCTTTGAAAGAAATACTAGAAACTAAAGACGTAGCATGTGTGATAGATGCAAAACATTTATGTGTAAATTCACGGGGAATTAGAGATATAGAAAGTAGCACGATTACGACTGAATTAATCGGTTCATTTAAAAATAATCCGGAAATTAGAAGGGAGTTCTTCCATTACATTAGCATTCCATCAATAAATAAATATATGATGTGATGATCTCATACACAAATAATGGAACAACACTATTATGGAAAATATAGAATACAAAAATTGTATACGAAATCAGATAAAAATATATAATTCTTTGAAAGGAAAAAAAGAATTATTTCATCCTATTAATAGAGAATATATTGGAATTTACGTTTGTGGACCTACAGTTTATAATGATATTCATTTAGGAAACTGTCGGACTTTTATTTCATTTGATTTAGTTTTTCGTTATTTTAAACATTTAGGATACAAAGTCAGATATGTGAGAAATATTACGGATGTAGGACATTTAGAAAATGAAAAAGATGATGGAGAAGACAAAATATCTAAAAAATCCCGTATTGAAGGACTTGAACCTATGGAAATTGTTCAAAAATATACTCTCTCTTTTCATGAGATATTAAATCTTTTCAATACACTTCCACCTAGTATTGAACCAACAGCTACTGGGCATCTTATAGAACAAATAGATCTAATTCAAGAATTAATTAAAAAGGATTTAGCATACGAAATAAATGGTTCTGTTTATTTTGATATAAAAGAATATAATAAAAAATTTTCTTCTTACGGAAAATTGAGTCGTAATAAAATTCATAAACTTTTCAATGAAAAAAAATTTATATTTTCTGGAGAAAAACGTTCTAAACAAGATTTTTCTATTTGGAAAAGAGCTAGTTATAATCATATTATGAATTGGAATTCCCCATGGGGAAAAGGATTTCCTGGTTGGCATATAGAATGCACAACTATGAGTACAAAATATTTAGGAGAAGTTTTTGATATTCATGGTGGAGGAATAGATCTTAAGTTTCCACATCATGAATGTGAATTAGCACAAGCTGTAGGAGTTTATGGAAATAACAAGGATTACCTTGCACATTATTGGATGCATACAAATATGTTGACTTTAAATGGAAAAAAAATGAGCAAGTCTACAGGAAATCTTTTAGTTTTAAAAGATATAATAAACAAAAACTTTCATCCTACAATCATTCGATTTTTTATTTTGCAATCTCATTATCGTAGTATTTTAAATTTTTCCAATCAAGGACTTATAAATGCTGAAAAAGGATATTATAGATTAATGAATGCAGTCGAAAAATTAAAATATTTTTCTTTGAATGAAAAATCAAAAAAAAACAATTCATTGTTACATTTTAGTATTATTGATAAATGGATAAAAGATTGTTATAATGCTATAAATGATGATTTTAACATCCCTTTATTAATATCTCATATTTTCAAAGCTACCCAACTTATTAATCATTCTATTAATAATATGGGTTCATCGGATATCAATTTATTGAATAAATACATGAACTATTTTCTATTTGATATTCTTGGACTTCAAACATTTGAAAAAAAATACTTGGAAGATACTTCTAAAAAACTAAAAATACTTACTCAGAGATTGATAAAATTTCGTAGAGAAGAAAGAAAAAAAAAAAACTGGATACTTTCAGATAGAATTCGAAAAGAATTATTTCATGCAGGGATTTCATTACATGATGATAAATTATCATAATGCTTGATCAATATCCTCTATAAGATCTTCTACATTTTCTATTCCAAAAGATAAACGAATGAGGGAATCTTGAATTCCCGCATTTTTTCTAATTTCAAAAGGAGTGGATTTATGCGTCATAGTTACTGGATGACAAATCAAACTTTTTGTCCCTCCCAAACTTTCTGCTAACTTGAATAGTTTGGTAGAAGTCACGACTTTTTTTGCAGATTCTATAGTATCATTTTTTAAACTAAAAGAAACAATTCCACCAAAATATCGTTGTTGTTCCATTGCTACAGAATGATTTTTATGAGATGATAAACCAGGATAGTAAATTTTATCAATACAGGTCTTTTTTTTTCCTTCTAAAAAAGTAGCAACTCTAAATGCATTTTCAGATTGTTTTTTCACACGTAAATACAAAGTTTGACATCCTCTTATAGTTAACCAAGAATCAAAAGGTGATAAAATCCCACCAGTGGCATTTTGTATATATTTTAATTTTTCATATAAATCTGGATTTTTTACTGTAATTACCCCAGCTAATACATCTGAATGGCCAGCAATATATTTTGTAGCACTATGAATAACTATATCTGCTCCTAAATTAATAGGATTTTGAATAGCCGGAGAAGCAAAAGTATTATCCACTACAATCAAGATATTTGGGTTCTTTTTTTTAGAAAAAGTACTAATTTCTTTAATGTTAGATATTTTTAAAGTAGGATTTGTAGGAGTTTCTAACCAAACAAGTTTTGTTTTATGAGAAATAACAGAAATGACATTTTCAGACGAAGTAGTATCCACAAACTTAGAATGAAGTTCCAATTTTTTATATAAATTCAATAAACGAAAAGTTCCTCCATAAATATCATCTACCGCTACTATTTCATCTCCACATTTTAATAATTTTAAAACAGCATCTACAGATGCTAATCCAGAAGAAAAAGCAAGACTAGCATAACCAAATTCCAAATCTGTTATTAAATGTTCTAATATTTTTCTAGTAGGATTATTCGTTCTCGTATAATCAAATCCTTTATGAATTCCAGGTGCGTCTTGCACATAAGTAGAAGTTTGATAGATCGGTGTAGAAATTGCTCCTGTTAAAGGGTCTGATGATATTTTTTGAATAAGTTTTGTTTCTTCCTTCATTGTCTATAAAAAATTTCTAAAGAAAAAAAATTGATTCCATATGCAAATGTACTCTTTCAATTCAAAAGATGAAAATACAATTTTTCAGAACAACAAAAAGGATTCACAATTTTTTCTTTTTTTTATAGAAAAAATATAAATTTACCCCATATTGTTTTTTCTCAATTCTTGAATGATTTTTAATCAACTAAAATTAACAATTTTTATTCTTTGCATTATTGTTAGTAGTATTATTGTTAGTTGGATGATAGTTCCCGGATCTTATTCTAAGACTAATACTACTACTGAAGATAATATTTCTTCTTCTTATGAAGAAGATAAAACTGTTTCTAATAAGATTGATGTTTCTAAAACAATTATAGAACATGTCAGTGATTCTCATAAATGGAATTTATTTGGAGAGGAAAAAAGAGGAATTATATTTTACTTTCCTGTTTTTTTGTGGAATCCGGGACATGGTTTTGAAATTTTTTCTTCTTCTCAATTTTCATCTGAAAATATAGTAGTGAAAGGAAATTTTGGACATTATAAAATGTTTAAAGATAAAATATATAAAACCAATTCCAAAGGAACTTTGAATATGGATTCTAAAGGAATTCCAAAAAATGATAAACCTTTAGATTTTTCCATTACAAAAAATGTAATATCTATATGCATTTCATTTTTTATATTGTGTTTCATTTTTGTAAAAATGAGACTTAGATACGCAACCCATCAAATTAAATGGCCCCTAGGAATTTTTTTAGAATTCTTGATTTTATTTATACGGGATGAAATAGCCATTCCAAATATTGGAAAGAAAAAATATAGAATCTATTTTCCTTTTTTGTTAACAACTTTTTTTTTCATATTGATAAACAATTTAATATCTATTTTACCTGGATTTCCAAACGTTACTGGAAATATTAGTGTTACCTTCTCTTTAGCACTGATTACTTTTTTTATAACTAATATAAATGCTAACAAAAGTTATTGGAAACATACTTTTTGGATGCCAAATGTTCCTTTATTGATCAAATTTATACTTTTTCCAATTGAATTGATTGGAATTTTTATTCGTCCACTAACTTTATGTATTCGTTTATTTGCTAACATGACGGCTGGTCATATTATTATTTTGAGTTTTATTTGTCTTATTTTTATTTTTAGAAATTTATTTATTGCTAGTTTTTCCATAACTTTCTGTTTTTTTATTTCTCTATTAGAAATTATGGTATCTTTTTTGCAATCCTTTATTTTTACAACTTTATCTTCTTTGCTCATAGGTATGGCTGTAAAAAATTATGAAAATGAAACTTAAAAAATATAATTTATGGATAATATAGATTTAACTTATTCAGGAATAGCTGCTTTAGGAGCAGGACTTGCCGTAATAGGAGCTGGATTAGGAATTGGAAAAATTGGAAGTTCTGCAATGGATGCCATCTCTAGACAACCTGAAGCCTCAGGGAAAATACAAAACGCAATGATTATCGCTTCAGCTCTTATTGAAGGCGCCGCTCTTTTTGGAATAGTAACAGCTCTGTTAACTGTATTTAAGTAATTAAAATGGATTTGCTCACTCCTTCTATAGGATTAATTGTATGGCAGACGATTATATTTGTCATATTAATGTTATTTCTTTCCAAATATGCTTGGACCCCAATAATCCAGTTCATTGATAAAAGAGAAGAAAGAATTCGAATATCTATAGAAAAAGCTGATCAAGCTAAAAAAGAATTCAAAAATATAGAAGAGAAAAAAAACAAAATTTTGAAAGAACTACGTATAGAAAAAGATCTCATTCTGAAAGAAGCTTTTAAAATAAAAGAAGACATTCTACAAAATGCTAAAAAAGAAGGATTTTTAGAAAAAAAGAAAATGCTTCAAGAAGCAAAATCTCTCTTTCAGAAAGAAAGAAAATCCGCCATATACGAATTAAAAAATCAGATAGGTGATATTTCCATAAAAATAGCTGAGAAAATATTAAAAGAAGAATTTGATAAAAAAGAACTCATAAATAAACAAGAAAAATTCATCCAAGAATTAGTACAAAATTTGTAGTTCTTATTTTTTGATTTCTCTAAAATTGAGAATATGTTTTTAAAAAAAAGAATCTCCAAACATTATGCTCAAATTCTTTTTGAGTATTCTGTAAAAATCCATAAAAAAAATTCTATTTACAAAAAAATAAAAAAAGTATATTTTCTATTATCTCACAATATTCATTTCAATAGATTTTTGAAAAGTTCATTATTAAGTGATAAAAATAAAATTCTAATTTTAGAAAAAATTTTTTATTCTTTTGATTTTTTTATTTTTCATTTTATAAAACTTTTAATTTTAAGAAAAAGAGAATCCTTATTAAAAGAAATCATTTTAGAATATAAAAGTATGTATAAAAAAAAGAAAGGAATTGTAAAATGTTTTCTTACTTCTTCTTTTCCTTTAAACAAGAATTTTCAAGAAATAATTGTTGAAAAGATCATGTCTTTAGATTTAGAAAAATCAGAAAAATATAAAAAAAAATATCACATTATCAATAGAATTGACAAATCTATTGTTGGAGGTTTTTTGTTTCGCATAGGATATAAAGAGTGGGATTTCAGTGTAAAAAGACAATTACTTTATATTCAAAAAATGTTTAAAAATTAATTTTTACATGTCAGATTTAAAATATTCTGAAATATCATCTATACTTAAAAAACAATTATCTGATTTACAATTTGAATCGAAATTATCTGAATCAGGAATTGTTGTTCAAGTAGGAGATGGAATAGTGCAAGCTTTTGGACTAAATTCTGTTTTTTATGGAGAACTTGTAGAATTTCATTCTGGAATCAAAGGAATAGTTTTGAATCTTGAAGAAGATCATGTCAGTATTGTTTTGCTAAGTAGTTACTCCAAAGAAATTAAAGAAGGAGATACTGTAACACGTACAGGAAAAACATTATCTATAGAAGTAGGAGAAGGGATGTTGGGGCGCGTTGTGGATACATTAGGAAATCCTATTGATGGAAAAGGACCTATAGAAGGAAAATTATTCGAAATGCCATTGGAAAGAAAAGCTCCAGGGGTTATTTATAGAGAACCCGTAAAAGA
Organism: Blattabacterium cuenoti; assembly: GCF_014251375.1. Taxonomy (NCBI): domain Bacteria; kingdom Pseudomonadati; phylum Bacteroidota; class Flavobacteriia; order Flavobacteriales; family Blattabacteriaceae; genus Blattabacterium; species Blattabacterium cuenoti. The sequence goes on from NZ_CP059187.1 coordinate 86,774, forward strand.
ACCTCTTCAAACTGGGATTAAATTTATAGATTCCATGATTCCTATTGGAAGAGGGCAAAGAGAATTGATTATTGGTGATAGGCAAACTGGAAAAACAACTATAGCAATTGATACAATTATTAATCAAAAAGAATTTTATAATACGGAAAAACAAGTTTATTGTATTTATGTAGCTATAAGCCAAAAAGGATCAACAATAGCTAGAATTACTAAAATTTTAGAAGAAAAGGGGGCTATGCCTTATACTATCGTAGTATTATCAAATGCTTCTGAACCAGCCTCTATGCAAGTATTTTCTCCGTTTTCTGGAACAGCTATTGGAGAATATTTTCGTGATACTGGACGGTCTTCTTTAGTGATTTATGACGATCTTTCGAAACAAGCTGTTTCTTATCGGGAAATTTCTTTGTTGTTGCGGCGTCCTCCAGGACGAGAAGCATATCCAGGAGATGTTTTCTATTTGCATTCTCGTTTATTAGAAAGATCTTCAAAAATCATAAATGATCAAAACATAGTTAAAAAAATGAATGATATTCCAGAATCAATTAAAGATCATGTAAAATGTGGGGGATCTTTAACAGCAATCCCAATTGTTGAAACACAATCTGGAGATGTCTCTTCTTATATTCCAACTAATGTTATTTCTATAACAGATGGACAAATTTTTTTAGAAAAAGATTTATTCCATTCTGGAATACGTCCTGCTATTAATGAAAGTATTTCTGTTTCCCGTGTAGGAGGATCTGCTCAAATCAAATCTATGAGAAAAGTATCTGGAACTCTAAAATTGGATCAGGCGCAGTTTAGAGAGATAGAATCCTTTTCAAAATTCGGATCTGAATTAGATCCGGAAACTATGAAAATTATTCAAAAAGGTAGAAGAAATATAGAAATATTAAAACAAAAACCTCATTATCCATATAAAGTATCCGATCAGATTGCCATTATTTATGCTGGTGTAAAAAACCTACTAAATAAAATTCCTATTGAAAAAATAAAAACTTTTGAAAAAGAATATCTTTTTTATTTAAATGAAAAACACAAAGAACTATTGAATTCATTGAAAAACGGAATTTTTCATGATGAATTCGCTAAAATTTTAGAAAAAATAGCTTCTGAACTCAGCAAAAAATATTCCAATAATTAAATTGATGAATCCAAAAGAAATAAAAAAACGAATTCTATCCATTAACTCGGTTGTAAAAACAACAGAAGCTATGAAAATGATTTCTATTGTGAAATTACGAAAATCAAAAGAATCGCTTTTACATATAAAAACATATTCAGAACACATCAAAAAATTATTTCTAGATCTTATAGAAACAGAAAAAAAGGAAAATTTAGAAAAAAATAAATATTTTATTTCCGATTTTTCTTCTATTTCTGAAAAAAAAAAACAACTATTTTTAGTTTTTACTTCTAATAAAGGTTTATGTGGTGGATTTAATTCCTTAATTTTTAATAAAATTAATAAAATAATTCAGAAAAAAGAAAATTTATATAATCAAGATATCTTTTTTTCTATAGGAAAAAAAGGATTGGATTTTTTATACAAGAAAAAATATAATATATATAATGGAAACAAAAAATTTTTAAAAAATTTTACTTATAAGTATGAAGAAACGTTTTTGTTTGTTAAAAAATTAATTTCAGATTTTTTATCTAAAAAAATATCTTCTATATTTTTGATGTATAATCATTTAAAAAATTCTTTTTTACAAGAAGTAATTGTAGAAAAATTTCTTCCTATCCCTTTTTCTATTTTAAATTTTTCAAAAAAATCATTTCACAATCCTATTTTAGAACCATCCAAGAAAATCATTTTAGATTATATTATTCCAAAATTTCTTAACGTGAAACTCTTTAAAACTTTATTAGAATCATCCAATTCAGAACATACAGCACGTATGATATCCATGCACAAAGCCACAGAAAACGCATCTAATATAAAAAAAAATCTTCTGTTAAATTATAATAAAGAAAGACAAACAACAATTACTAAAGAAATACTAGAAATTATTAGCGGATTAGAAGCTTTAAAAAAGTAAAGTGATTTGTAAAAATTATTTGAATATGAAAAAGATGCTAACAGGAATTCAAAGTACAGGTACCCCCCATTTAGGAAATATTTTAGGAGTTATAATCCCTTTTATCAAGATATCTAATCATCCCCAAATTTCTTCTTTTGTATTTGTAGCAGATTTGCATTCTTTAACACAGGTAAAAGATGTAGAAAAAATAAGAGATAATACTTATCAAGTTGTTGCCGCATGGTTAGCTTTTGGATTAAACCCGGATAATAGTATCTTATATAGACAATCTGATGTATCCGAAGTAACAGAATTAGCTTGGTATTTCAATTGTTTTTTTCCTTATCAAAGACTAACATTAGCTCATTCTTTTAAGGATAATAATAAGGAAAGGAATAATAATAATCATATCAAAATGAATGTTGGTTTATTTACTTATCCTATTTTAATGGCAGCTGATATTTTACTTTATAATGCAGAAATCATTCCTGTAGGAAAAGACCAGTTACAACATATTGAAATAACACGTCGTATAGCTACTCTTTTCAATCAAAAAACAGGAAAAGAATTATTTTCTTTACCCAATCCACTTTTACAAACAGAAAGCATGGCTTCTGTACCTGGTACGGATGGAAAAAAAATGAGCAAATCAAAAAAAAATTGGATTAATATTTTTTCCTCAGATGAAATTTTAAAAAAACAAATAATGAATATTCATACAGATAATAAATCTTTAAAAGACAAAAAAGATCCAGATCAAGATTCTATAATGTCTTTATACCGACTCTTAGCTCCTTTAAATAAAGTGGATAAAATGAGAGAAAAATATTTAAAGGGCGGATATGGATATCTGGAAGCTAAAATAACGCTTTATGAATGTATAAAGAAAAAATTTTCAGTAGAAAGAAAAAAATTTTCTTTTTTTATAGAAAAAAAATCTTTTTTAGATAAAGTTCTTTCCTTAGGCGCTCAAAAAGCAAAAAATATAGCTTGTAAAAGATTAGATCAGATTAGAAAAACTTTAAATTTTAAACCATCATTAAAATAATAATACCATTCTATTCTATGTATTTTATTGACAAAATGACACAATTATAAAATATGGCAAATATTTTGCTATTTATGATGTTTATATAGTTTATAAATAAAAAAATATTAGGATAATTAATAAATAATTATGGATTGTAATAAAAAAAATACTGAAAAAAAAGTAGAAATAGAAAATCTATCTTCGGATAATGATAAGAAGAATAATCCGAATACGACAGAATCGATTCCTTTTTCTTGCAAAAAAGAAGAAAAAGAAGAAATTCATATTCATGATCCATTAAAAATAAAAAAAGAAATAAAATCTCTTAAAGAAGAATTAAAAAAAGAAAAAGATAAATTTTTACGTATTTTTGCAGAATTTGAAAATTCTAAAAAACGGATTCAAAAAGAGAGATTAGACCTTTTTAGAACTATTCATCAACAAATACTTATAGATTTAATTCCAATTTTAGATGATTTTGAACGAAGTCTTAAAGAACTAAAAAAATCAAAAGATGAACTTCTCATAAAAGGAGTATCTCTTATACAAGAAAAATTAATAAAAATTTTAAAAGAGAAAGGTCTCAAAAAGATAAAAACAAAAAAAGGAGACGATTTTAACACGGATTTTCATGAGGCAATAACACAAGTTCCATCTATTACTGAGGATTTAAAAGGGAAAGTTTTAGAGATCATAGAATCTGGATATATTCTCAAAGAAAAAGTGATACGACATGCTAAAGTCATTACCGGTAAATAATTTTTTATTATTAATAACTTTTATTTCATGGTAAAAAAAGATTATTACGAAGTATTAGGGATTTCTCGAAATGCTTCTTCAGAAGAAATTAAAAAAGCTTATAGAAAATTAGCAATTAAATATCATCCTGATAAAAATTTAGATAATAAAAAAAATGCTGAAGAAAAATTTAAAGAAGCTGCTGAAGCTTATGAAGTTTTAAGCAATCCAGAAAAAAGACAACGTTACGATAAATTTGGCCATTCTGGAGTAAAAGGAAGTGGATCTGGATCAGGAATGAATATGGAGGATATTTTTGCAAATTTCGGAGATATTTTTGCAGATGCTTTTGGAGAAGGTTTTTCTAGTTTTGGATTTGGAAAATCTACACGACAGAGAACCATTAAAGGGAGCGATCTTAGAATAAGAGTGAAACTGACATTAGAAGAAGTAGCTAATGGAATAGAAAAAAAAGTAAAAGTAAAAAGAATGAAAGTTGCTAGAGGGGTCAAGTTTAGAACTTGCACTTTTTGCCATGGAACTGGTCAAATAACACGTGTTACTAATACAATACTAGGAAAGATGCAAACCACATCTCAATGTAATCTTTGTTCCGGAACTGGAAAAAATCTTGAAAATATTCCTTTTGGTTCTAATAAACACGGATTAATAAAAGAAGAAGAATTAGTAAATATACAAATTCCTGCAGGTTTGACAGAAGGAATTCAATTGAAAGTTTCTGGTAAAGGAAATGAAGCTCCATTTGATGGAATTCCTGGAGATTTAATTGTGTTAATTGAAGAAATTCCTCATCCTAGGTTAAAAAGAGAAGGGAACAACCTTCATTATGATTTATATATTTCCTTTCCAGATGCTATATTAGGTACATTAAAAGAAGTTCCTACTATAAATGGAAAAGCACGTATTAAAATAGATTCAGGAACACAATCAGGAAAAACTCTTAGATTAAAAAATAAAGGATTGCCTAATCTTGAAGGATATGGTCGTGGAAGTCTTCTAATTCATGTCAATGTTTGGACTCCAAAAAAAATAAACGAAGAACAGAGAAAATTTTTTGAAAAAATGAGAAAAAATGAAAATTTTCTTCCTCATCCTGGAAATTCTGAAAAATCTTTTTTTGATCGCGTACGAGAAATGTTTTCTTAAAAAGATAAAAACTATTTTATCTTTAGAACTCTATCCTATGCTAAACAAAATAAAATACTCTTTACTCTGTATGATGTGAGTAGTAGTGTTAGTTTAATTGTTAATAAAAAATTAATTCTCACTTTACTTATGAAAAGAATAATAGTGGTAGTAGGACTTTCAGGAGGTGTTGATTCTAGTGTTGCTGCTTTACTTCTTAAAAAGAAAGGATATGAAGTGATTGGTCTATTTATGCTAAATTGGGGAGATTCAATTTTCGATACTCAATGTTCTTTATGGAAAGACAGCGTTGATGCTATGTTAGTAGCTCAAGAACTAAATATTCCTTTTCAAGTAATAGAAATGAGAAAAGAATACAAAGAATCTATTATTAATTATATGTTTAACGAATATAAATCTGGAAAAACTCCTAATCCAGATATTTTGTGTAATCAAAAAATAAAATTCAATCTTTTTTTGAAAAGAGCTATTGATTTAGGAGCTGATTTTATAGCTACCGGGCATTATGTTAATAAACAGAAAATCATAAAAAATAATCAAGAAATTTATCGTCTTTTGATTGGAAAAGATTCCAATAAAGATCAATCATATTTCTTATGTAGGTTAACACAATATCAATTAAAAAAATCCCTATTTCCATTAGGAAAATTGACAAAAAATCAAGTTCGAAAAATAGCAGAAAAAAATAAATTGTGTAACGCTGACAAAAAAGATTCTCAAGGATTATGTTTTGTTGGAAAGATTCATTTAATGAAATTTCTTCAAAAAGAAATTTATCCAAAAAAAGGAGAAATTATAAACATAGATTCAAATTCTATGATTTATAGGAAAAAAAAATATTCTTTATCAAAAGAAGAAGAATTATTTTTCCTATCTCAAAAAATAGGATATCAAAAATCAGATGGAAAACTAATTGGATATCACAAAGGGGCACAATACTTCACAATAGGTCAACGAAAAGGAATTTCTCTAGGTGGATATAAAGAAGCTCTTTTTGTTATTGAAACTGATATCAATAAAAACATTGTATATACAGGAATGGGAAAAAATCATCCTGGTTTATATAAAAAATCTTTATTTATTGAAAATAAAGACATTCATTGGATCAGAAAAGATCTTTCTCTTTCTGATGGAGAAAAAATGAATGTATTCTGTAGGATTCGGTACAGGCAACCTCTACAAAAGGCAAAATTACATAAAATAAAAAGGGGGATTTTGATAGAATTTGAAATGCTGCAATGTGCTATTACAAAAGGACAATTTGCAGTATGGTATCTAGAGAAAGAATTGATAGGATCCGGAATAATCTCGTGATAATAGTTTATTATGAATAAATAATAATATTTTCTTTAACAATTAAGTTTTATTATAAATTTTTGAAAAATATTCATTTTTATATACTATATATAAGATTTTATAAAAATTAATCCTATTAAAACGCTTTTATATAATGTATTTTTTTTATATTTTTGCATATTATATAATTAAAAAAATTATTGTTATATTTTCTTAAAATTCTTCTATACTAATTGAATTTATAAAAAACATTCTTGTCAAATGGTATTTATTTTTATAATTCCTACTTGATATGTTTGATAATTAATTCAGGCAGTCAGTAGGACTTTTTGATTTATTATAAAACATATCATGAAAAGAAAAATTAATAGTTTCAGTAGAAAAATTACAAATAACCCAAATTTACCCGCAGCACACGCTATGTTATATGCTACTGGTATGAGAGAATCAGATTTTTGCAAAGCTCAAATAGGAATAGTAAGCAATTGGTACGAGGGGAACCCTTGTAACATGCATTTAGACATACTTGGAAAAAAAATCAAATTATCAGTTATCAATCAAAAAAATTTAATAGGATTTCAATTTACTACTATTGGAGTCAGTGATGGAATTACTATGGGGACACCAGGAATGAGATTTTCTTTACCTTCTAGAGAATTAATAGCGGATAGTATAGAAACAGTAGTAGAAGCACATCATTATGATGGAGTTATAGCTATTCCAGGATGTGATAAAAATATGCCAGGAGTAATGATTTCTTTACTTAGATTGAATAGACCTTCTATTATAGTATATGGAGGAAGTATTTCTTCAGGATTTTATAATGAAAAAAAATTAGATATTGTTTCTTCTTTTGAAGCATTAGGTGAAAAAAATACCTGTAAAATTTCTGAAGAAGAATACAAAAATATTATCAAAAATTCTTGCCCGGGACCAGGATCTTGTGGAGGAATGTATACTGCAAATACAATGGCTTCTGCTTTAGAAGCTATGGGGATGTCGCTTCCTTATTCTTCTTCTTCTCCTTCAACAAGTGAGAATAAAAAAAAAGAGTGTAAAATAGTGTCCACATTTATTCAAAAACTTTTAGAAAGAAAAGTAAAACCTAAAGATATTGTAACAAAAACTTCTATAGAAAATGGAGTAAAATTAGCAATGTGTTTAGGAGGATCTACTAATCTTATTTTGCATTTTTTAGCAATAGCCAAATCCGCAAATGTTCATTTTACACTAAAAGATTTTCAAAAAATTAGCAACCAGGTTCCTCTTATTGGAAATTTAAAACCAAGTGGCATTTTTTTAATGGAAGATATTCATAAAATTGGGGGGACTCCTGTCATTATAAAATATTTATTAAATCAAGGAATATTATCTGGAGATTGTTTAACAGTTACAGGGGAAACTTTACATGAAAATATGAAAAAGATTCCTAATATCAATTTCAATCAAAAAATTATTTATCCTTTAAATAACCCTATAAAGAAAAACGGCCATATAAGAATTTTATATGGAAATCTTTCTCCAGAGGGATCTGTTGCAAAAATTACTGGAAAAGAAGGAATTTTTTTTCGGGGGGAAGCAAATGTTTTTGATTCAGAAGAAGATGCCAATAAAGCTATTTTAAATCATAAAATTCAAACAGGGGAAGTTATTGTGATTAGATATGTCGGTCCTATAGGAGGTCCGGGGATGCCAGAAATGCTTAAACCAACATCTTATATTATGGGATCAGGATTAGGAAAAAATGTAGCTCTTATTACAGATGGAAGATTTTCAGGTGGTTCTCATGGATTTGTTGTAGGACATATTACTCCAGAAGCACAATCTGGTGGTTTGATAGCTTTTGTTAGAAATGGAGATTTTATTAAAATAGACGCGGAAAATAATCTCCTAACACTTGAAGTAGAAGAAGAAGAAATACAAAAAAGAAAAAAAGAATGGATTCCACCTTTATTAAAGGTAAAAAAAGGATATTTATATAAATATATAAAAACTGTTTCTCCAGCTTCAGAAGGGTGCGTCACAGATCAATTTTAATATGGAAAAAAAATTATTCTCTGGTTCAGAAATAGTAATAAAAACACTTTTATATGAAAACGTAGAATATATTTTTGGGTATCCCGGTGGTGCTATTATGCCTATATATGATTCTTTACACGATTATTTAAATTTGGTTTCTCACATTTTAATGCGTCATGAACAAGGATCTATTCATGCAGCACAAGGATATGCTAGAGCTACAGGAAAAACCGGTGTTTGTTTTACAACTTCAGGTCCTGGAGCTACTAACTTAATTACTGGATTAGCCGATGCATTAATAGATAGTACCCCAATTGTATGTATAACTGGACAAGTCTCTTCTCATCTTTTAGGGACTGACGCTTTCCAAGAAACGAATATAATAGATATTTCTATTCCTGTAACTAAATGGAACATTCAAGTTTTAAAAGCCAAAGATATTTGCGAATCTATTCAAAAAGGATTTTTTATAGCTAAAAAAGGAAGACCCGGTCCCGTATTAATAGATATCACAAAAGATGCGCAATTTCAAAAATCTGAATTTCATTATACCCGTTGTAAATATGTAAAAAACTTTCATCCATATCCTTGTATAAAAGAAAAAAAAATAAAAGAAGCAGCTAATTTAATTAATACATCTAAAAAACCTTTCATTTTAGTAGGACAAGGGGTCATTTTAGCTCATGCAGAAGAAGAATTTAAAATTTTTGTTGAAAAAACAGGAATTCCAGTAGCTAGTACCCTTCTTGGATTAGGATCATTGGAAAGCAATCATCATTTATATGTAGGAATGTTAGGAATGCATGGAAATTATGCCCCTAATATTTTGACGAATCGATGTGATCTTCTTATTGCTATTGGTATGCGTTTTGATGATCGTGTTACTGGAAATGTTAAAAAATATGCTAAACAAGCTAAAATCATTCATTTGGAAATAGATCCTTCAGAAGTTAACAAAAATATATTATGTCATGTTCCAATTTTAGGAGATTGTAAGATTTCTTTAAAAAAATTGATCTCTTATGTGAAGAAAAAAACTCATGAAAAATGGATAAATGAATTTTTTCATTTAAAAGAAAAAGAAGTAACTACTGTTATTAAAGAGGATCTAAATCCTGTAAAAAAAAAGGGGATAACTATGGGAGAAGTGATTAAGTGGATCAACTTCTATAAACAAAAAGAAGCTATTCTTGTAACAGATGTAGGACAACATCAAATGGTCGCTTCAAGATATTTTGATTTTACTTGTAAAAAAAGTCAGATTACATCTGGAGGATTAGGAACTATGGGGTTTGCTTTACCTGCTTCTATAGGTGCAAAATTAGGAGCAAAAGAGAGGCAAGTGATTTGTATTGTTGGAGATGGGGGAATTCAAATGACAATCCAAGAAATGGGAACTATTTTGCAAAATGATATCCCAGTAAAAATTATATTATTAAACAATAATTTTTTAGGTATGGTTCGTCAGTGGCAACAGCTTTTTTTTAATAAACGTTATTCTTGTACAGAATTAATAAATCCAAATTTTATCAAGTTAGCTAAATCTTATAATATTGAAGCAGAAAGAGTTAAAAAAAGAAAAAAACTAAAAATAGCTGTTAAAAAAGCATTAGAAAGAGAAAAAGCTTTTTTATTAGAAGTTCTTATAGAAAAAGAAGATAATGTTTTTCCTATGATTCCTGCAGAATCTTCTGTAGATGAAATACGCTTAACATAAATTTATATTTATATAAGAATTCAATAATAAAATAATAATATACTACTATATGAAGCATCAGTTTAGAATGATCATTCTAGGAGAAAATCAAATAAGATTGTTAAGTAGAATGCTTGTTATATTGAACCGTAAAAATTTGAAAATTTCACATATAAATGTGTCGAATCATATCACCAAAAAAAATAATGGCGTTAATAATAATGAAAGTATTGATAATAACACTCATCAATATGTTATTGATTTAGAATGTAATGAAGAGCAATTAATTAAAGTTACAAAATCAATTGAAAAACTAATAGGAATAATTCATGTCTACTTTTTCAAAAAAAAAGAAAACAAACCCAGAGAAAAATCATGGAAAGAAATAGATTTTCCGTTAGCTACATTTTAATGAAAGAAAATTAATGAAAAATTAAAAAATATTTTAATCATGAAAATTAAACTTGGACCTATAGAAGAAACTATTATTACAAGAGAAGAATTTCCTTTATCTAAGGCTAGAAAAAACTTAAATAAAGAAACTATATCCATATTAGGATATGGAGTACAGGGGCCAGGTCAATCCTTAAATCTAAAAGATAATGGATTTCAAGTGATTGTAGGTCAAAGAAAAAATTCTTTGTCTTGGAAAAAAGCTCTAGAAGATGGATGGATAGAAGGAAAAAATCTTTTTTCATTAGAAGAAGCTTCTGAAAAAGGAACTGTTCTTATGTACCTTTTATCAGATGCGGGGCAAATTTCTTTTTGGCCTACTTTAAAAAAGAATCTTACTGAAGGAAAATCTTTGTATTTTTCACATGGATTTGGATTAACATTTTGTGAAAAAACGAAAATTTTTCCTCCAAAAAATATCGATATTTTTTTGGTAGCTCCAAAAGGATCAGGAACTAGTTTAAGAAGACTTTTTAAACAAGGAAAAGGAATCAACTCTAGTTATGCCATTTATCAGGATTATACTGGAAAAAGTTTGGAAAAAGCTATTTCCATAGGAATAGGAATTGGATCGGGATATTTATTTGAAACAAGTTTTAAAAATGAAGTTTATTCAGATTTAGTGGGGGAAAGAGGGGCATTAATGGGAGCAATACAAGGAATTTTTGCTGCACAATATCATGTTTTAAGAGAACAAGGCCATTCTCCTTCAGAATCATTTAACGAAACGGTAGAAGAATTAACTCAAAGTCTTATGCCATTAGTATCTGAAAAAGGAATGGATTGGATGTATTCGAATTGTTCTACTACTGCTCAAAGAGGGGCTTTAGACTGGTGGAAAATATTTAGAGATGCGACTTTTCCTGTGTTTCGAAAATTGTATAAAGAAGTTTCTTCAGGAAAAGAAGCAAAAAGAATTATAGATTCAAATAGTCATATTGATTATAGAATCAAATTAAAAAAAGAATTACAAAATCTGAAAAATAGTGAATTGTGGAAAGTAGGTAAAATTATTCGTAGTCTTAGACCAGAAGAAAAAAAATGTTCTTTGGATCAAAAAAAAATTGATTAATTCTTTTTATATTGAAAAATAAATTCAAAAAATATTTTCCTTCTCACGAAGAAGTAGTAAAAGCTAAAAATATTTTAAAAGATATTATTTATGAAACTCCACTACAAAAAAATTTGATCTTATCAGAAAAATACAAAGCTAATATTTTTTTGAAAAGAGAAGATTTACAAATTATACGATCATATAAAATTAGAGGGGCATATAATAAAATAAAAAGTCTGTCTCAGAAAGAGCAACTGAACAAAGGAATTGTTTGCGCTAGTGCAGGAAATCATGCCCAAGGTGTTGCATATTCTTGTAATATACTACAATTAAAAGGGAAAATTTACATGCCTAGTACAACTCCTAAACAAAAAGTAGAAAGAGTAAAAATGTTTGGAAAAGAATATGTTGAAATTGTTCTTATTGGAGATACATTTGATGCTGTAAGTCGTGAAGCAATGAAAGATTGTAAAAAAAATAAAAAAATTTTTATTCATCCTTTTGATGACATAAAAATTATAGAAGGTCAAGCTACTATAGGAATGGAAATACTTAAACAATCTCCATTAAATATAGATTATGTTTTTATTCCTATTGGTGGGGGGGGGTTGGCTTCAGGTGTAGGAAGTCATTTTAAACTATTTAGTCCCAAAACTAAAATTATAGGAGTAGAACCTCAGGGCGCTGCTTCTATGAGTTACTCTCTAAAAAAAGGAAAAGTTATGGAATTAAAAAAAATAGATTGGTTTATTGATGGAGCTTCAGTCAAAAAAGTAGGAGAATTGAATTTTAACATATGTAATCAAGTGTTATATGAAATAAAAACAGTACCGGAAGGAAAAGTTTGTACGACGATTTTAGATTTATATAATTTAGAAGCTATTGTTGCAGAACCAGCTGGAGCACTTTCAATATCCGCATTAGATTTTTATTCTAAAAAAATCAAAGGAAAGACTATAGTTTGTATATTAAGTGGAGGAAATAATGATATAACAAGAACAGAAGAAATAAGAGAAAGATCTCTTATTTATGAGAAAAGAAAACATTATTTTATTGTTAAATTTCCACAAAGATCTGGTGCTTTAAAAGAATTTGTTAATAATATTTTAGGGGAAAAAGACGATATTGCTTATTTTGAATATTCAAAAAAAACTTCCAAAGAAGAAGGTCCTGCAATTATAGGAATAGAATTAGCTGATAAAAATGAATTATCAGGACTTTTAGGAAGAATGAAAAAATATAAAGTTCATTTTCAGTATTTAAACAAAAATCCAGATTTATTTCGTATTCTAATATAGATAGAAAGAAAAAACTAAGTAGAGAAGAGTGTACCCACGACTGGATTTGAACCAGCACATCCTAATAAATGGATACCACCCCCTCAAAGTGGCGTGTCTACCAATTTCACCACGTGGGCAATAATGTTCAAAATAATTTATATGATCGTATCGCAATGTTCAAAAATAAACAATTTTATTTTATCAATAAAGACTCTTGAAGATTTTTTTAACTTTATAAAAAATATGAATTATGAACATAGCGATAATAGGATATGGAAAAATGGGGAAAATTATAGAAAAAGTATCTAAACTCAGAAATCATAGAATTTCACTTATTTCTGATGATACACCAACCCCCATTTTATTGAAAAATTCAGATGTTGCAATAGAATTTAGTCAACCTAACACTGCATTTAACAATATAAAAATTTGTATAGAAAATCATATTCCTATAGTATGTGGAACTACAGGATGGATAGAAAAATTAGATCTTATTAAAAAAATATGCAAGGAAAAAAACGGTTCTTTTCTGTATTCTTCTAATTTTAGTATAGGAATGAATATTTTTTACGAAATAAATCATAAACTATCAAAATTACTATCTCCATATTCTGTGGATTATGAAGTCATAATAGAAGAAATTCATCACAAAGAAAAATTAGATAAACCAAGCGGGACAACACTATCCTTAGCAAAGGATATTATCCATAATAAAATGAAAAAAGAATGGATTTTGGATCAAAAAGAAAAAAAAGATCAAATATTAATTCTTTCAAAAAGATTTGGATCTGTAACAGGAACACATGTAGTTACATATCAATCTAAAATAGATAATATAATGATTCAACATAAAGCTTATAGTAGAGAAGGTTTTGCTTTGGGGGCTATTATTGCTGCAGAATGGATAAAAAATAAAAGGGGGGTCTTTTCTATGAAAGAAGTATTGGGAATATCATCATAAAATCTATTTTATGTTATATCACTATCTTGTTTATAGTGTCCTTTTTTTGTTATTTGAACATATTATCCATATTTTAGGAACATGTAGACTTTCTAAAAAATTAGGTGTTCCATATTGGAAACTAATTATTCCCGTATATAACATAGTTCTTCTTTTAAAAATTTATAATAGATCTATTTGGTGGATTTTCCTTTTTTTCATTCCATTAACAAGTATTTTCCTTATTTTTGTTTTATGGATAGATTTACTTCGTACTTTTGGAAAAATAAAAAAAAAACATATTTTTTTTCTGTTATTTTCTCTAGGAGTATATATATACTATATAAATTATTCTAAAAACATTGAATTTTCAAAAGAAAAATTAAAAAAGAAAAAAAATTTAGGAATTCTATTTTCGGCCATTTTTTCTTTTCTCATACATACTTATATAGTTCAACCTTTTGCGATCCCAACCTCTTCAATGGAAAGAACTTTGTTAGTAGGAGATTTTATATTAGTCAGTAAAATTCATTATGGATTACGAATGCCTATAACTCCTATTTCTATTCCATTTTTTCATAACACTATTTTTGGAGGTAAAATTAAATCTTATATTCCATTTTTTCAATGGCCTTATCTACGGTTAAACCCTATAAAATCGATCCAAAGAAATGATCTTGTCGTTTTTAATTTTCCAAAAGATTTTAATCATAAAATAATAGATAGAAAAGATAATTATATCAAACGTTGTGTTGGAATTCCCGGAGATATTGTTTCTATAAAAAACGGAATTTTATTTGTTAATCATAAGCGAGAGGAACACTATAAAAAAAATATTTTAGAAAAACAACATAGCTATCTTATTAAAACAAAAAATATCCCATTAAATATAGAATTTCTTAAAGAAAAAATGGATCTTGAAGATGTTGAAATTATAGAAGAAAATGAAGAATATTTTTTTTACCAAATCATGGCAACAGAAAAACAAGTGATTCAAATAAAAAATTTATTTGAAAATATAGTTTTTATAAAAAAAAATATTTTACCTGATCATTTTCAAGAAAATTCTATATTTTTAAGTCATTTTAATAATAATTGGAATAGAGATTTTTTCGGACCATTATACATTCCTAAAAAAGGTGATATTATTAGATTAAATTCAAAAAATATTAATATTTATTATGATATTATAGTATCAGAAAAAAATTTTCTAAATAAAAAACATTATGATTCCATTATTAATGATAATAAAAATAATTTTTATAAAATCAGAAAAAATTATTATTTCATGATGGGTGATAATAGACATAATTCTTTTGATTCTCGTTATTGGGGTTTTGTTTCAGAAGATCATATAGTAGGAAAACCTATATTGATATGGATGAGTATTGATTGGGATAGAAAAAAACCTTTTAATATTTTCAGTTGGAAATTTCGTTGGAATCGTATTATGACTTCTATGAATAGTAGAAAAAACTCTTATTTGTTCTATTTTTTTGTATTTATAATTATCTATTTATTTAGTTCTCTTCTCATATTCATTTTCAAAAGAAAAAAACAATTTTTTATTAAAAATAATTTTTTTCATTTTTTATAAAAAAACTTCCTATAAAATATCCAGATAAGATTCCCCCAATATGAGCAAAATGCGCAACTCCAGGTGCTAAATTAAAAATAGATGAAACAAAACTTCCAAAAACAAATATTAAAAGAGCTTTTCGTATAGCAATTGGTAAAGGAAACGGTAAAATAAAAATCTTATGTTCTGGAAAAAATCTAGCAAACGCACCTACTATTCCACTTACAGCTCCAGATGATCCCATCATGGGAGAATACATTGAAGTATAAAGATTGATTTTCTGATCATCATTTAAATAATAATCAAATATTCTTTTTGCTTGAGTAAAATCTAATGAATGAACAAAGTAATACATTACTCCAGTATTGAATACTAATTGAAATAACGCAGCTAAAACACCAGATAAAAAATATGTTATCAAAAATTTTTTAATTCCTAATAAAGTTTCCATTTTACCTCCAAACATCAATAAAGCTAACATATTAAAAATAATATGTAAAAAAAAACGTTTAGAATGAATAAACATATGAGTAATAATTTGATACAATTCAAATCTATCATCTAAAGGATGATATAAAGAAAAAATGTTTTCTATTTTATATTGCGAAAAAACAAAAGCAGCTGTATACAAAAGTATATTAATACTAATTAGATGTTTGACAGCGTCTGAATTAAAATTTGATATATAAAAAAAACTCACTTACAAAATTGTTTTTTGAAAAAATTATTATTTAAAATAAAAAATATAGGATCTCCAGAATATGTATAGTTTGGATTGTTACAAGAAAACAAGTCCTGTATCAAACCTTTCCTCTTATCTGAATCTAATTTTTTCCCGTATTTTATAGCAGCAGATTTAGATATAGATTTAATAAGTATTTTTTTATTATTTTTTTCTCCTTTAACAAAATTATATGTTAAAATTTTTTTAAAAATCTCAATTAGTATATTTTGATGTATTCTTTCAGGAATAGAATATAAATATACCGATTTATTAAAACAGTAAAAATGAAATCCTATTTCTATTAAATCATATTTAATATTAGTTAATGAAACTAATTCATTTTTTAAAAGTTTTATTTCAATAGGAAAAAGAAACTGTTGGATTATCAATTCTTTTTTTTTCTTTAAAAAAAACTCAAATAAAATGTTTTGATGAGCTTTATGTTGATCTACGAATATAACATATTCTTTGTTAAATGAAAATATTATATATTTTTCATTTATTTGAAAACTTTCTATATATTTCTTTTTATCAAATATATAACGAGATAATTCATTCGTAAAATGAACATCCTTCTTAAAAAGTAAAAAATCTGATTCCTTTACATTACGAATCCAATTTTCTAATTGAATTACTTTTTTTTTATATGACAGTTCTTCGAAAGAAGAATTATAATAATAATTTATAAATCTATTTGGATTTTCTTGATCAATGGAATTACAAGATAATAATAAATTTGAATTATCTAATTCATTTTTTTTTATTTTGTATTGACTGCATAAAATATTTTTAATTTCCTGTTGAAGAAGATTACAAATTATATTTTCTTCTTCAAATTTAACTTCTCTTTTTGAAGGATGGATATTCCAATTCACTAAACAAGGATCTACATAAATGAAAATAAAATAAGAAACTGTTTTTAAATTTTTTATGATTCCATTATAAGAATTAAGAATTCTTTTTTGCAAAAAAGAATTCTTAATACAACGTTTATTTACAAATAGAAACTGATATCCTTTTTTTTCTGAAGAATCTGGTTGACTAATAAATCCCTCTATAAGGATTTTATTTTTTTTAATAAAAAGAGGAATGAATATTTTATTTTCATTAAAAATTTCTTTTATTCTTTCTTTTAAAGAAGCTTTTTTTAAATGAAAAACAATTTTTTCATTGTGGTAAAAACGATAGATAATATCTCTATGCGCTAAAACTATTTTATAAAATTCATTGACAATATGTTGAAATTCTATTCTAGAAGATTTTAAAAAACGTTTTCTAGCTGGAAATTTGTAAAAAATGTTTTTTACTGAAATTCTTGTTCCTTTCAGAATATTGATAGAAGTTTGTTTTTTCATTTTTCCATCTTCTACAAGTAGTTGAATTCCAACTAAGCTTTCTTTATTTTTTGTTTGTATTTCTAACTGGGAAATAAGTGCGATGGAAGCTAAAGCTTCTCCTCTAAATCCTTTAGTTTTAATTATAGAAAGATCCTCATTCGTTTTTATTTTGGAGGTAGAATATCGTTGAAAACTCATTTTTGCATCATTAAAACTCATTCCTTCTCCGTTATCTATTAATTGAATAAGCGTTTTTCCTGAATCTCTTATAAAAATGTCAATTATTTTAGACTTTGCATCTATTGCGTTTTCTAAAAGTTCTTTTAGTACAGAAGAAGGCCGGTCTATAACTTCACCCGCAGCAATTTGATTGATCACATTTTTAGGTAAAAACTGAATAATATCCTTCATTTCATAGAATTTTTAAAAATTGCCATATCCAAAGCTGTTTTTGCGCATTCTATACCTTTGTTCCCATATTTTCCTCCTGATCGATCAAAAGATTGTTGTTTATTTTCATCAGTAAGAACGCAAAATATAACTGGAACATCATACTTTATATTTACATCTTTAATTCCTTGTGATACTGATTGACAAAGATATTTAAAATGAGGAGTTTCTCCTTTAATAATAGATCCTATAACAATAATTGAATCAAAATCATAACAATGAGCTATTTTTTTAGCAGAGTAAATAAGTTCATAACTTCCAGGGACTTTCCAAAGTCGTATTTTTTCTTTCAAAATACCTGATTGAATTAAAGTTTCATAAACTCCTTTATATAGATTTTTAGTTATATCATTATTCCATTGTGAAACAATAATTGCAAATTTTAGATTTTTTTTTTTATTTTTTTTTCATACTGAAATACAGGATTTTTTTTCATAGGAGAAAATTTATAATTTTTTTTCAAGAAACATGAGATATTTGGTCACATTCTCTTTATAGAGAAAAGAAGGATATTTTTTTTCTATCTTTTCTAGAAAAAATTTAGAATCTTTGTATCTTTTCATAGAAAAAGTCAACAAAGCCGCTTTGTAATAATAAAGAGGAGTAGTGATTTCATTTTCTCTTATTTTAGCAGCTTGAATATAGTTTTTTAAGGCTTCATCTTTGTTTTTAATTTGTGCAAAAGAATCTCCTATGAGACCATATTTTAAAGCATATAAAATTTCATCTTTTGCAGAAAATTTTTTCATCATATTTATAGATTCTTTATAGGATCCTAATTTGTAATAACAAATTCCTGCATAATATTTAGAAATATTTCCTGCTTTTGTATAAGGATATTTTTTCACAATTCCATAAAATCCTAAGTAATTTATTTTAATTTTTTTATCATTTAAAGCTTCATTTATAAGTCCTTGTGATAGATATTGTTGAGCGTATATCAATTCTTTTAATGCTTTTTCTTCAGATGGATACAAAAAAAACTTTTTGTAAAGAAAATACATTCCCATTATTCCCAAAAGGATACTACAAAAGTAAGTCGTTATTTTTTTTCTAGAAAAAGTTAGAAGCATGTAATTTACAATTCTGAATTGTAGAAAAAATTAAAAATAATTTAATCTTTTTTTCTTAAAACTTCTATAGTTTTTATCCTTTTATTATCTATGCTCCTTATAATAAAGGAATAATTTAAAAAATTAATTTTTTGTTCTAGTTTTGGAAATTCTTTATTTATCTCCATAATAAATCCTCCCAAAGTATCTGCATCTCCTTTTTTTTTTTCAAAAAAAACTTCTTCCTCTATTTTCATAATACGATAAAAATTAATCAAAGAAGTTTTTCCATCAAATAAATAATTGTTTTGATTCAACTTAGAATAAGACATGTCTTCTTCATCAAATTCATCAATAATATCTCCTACAATTTCCTCAATAACATCTTCTAGAGTCACTGTCCCGCAAGTCCCTCCATATTCATCGACTACAATAGCAAGGTGGATTTTTTTTTTTTTAAAATCATTTAATAAATCATCTATTTTTTTATTTTCAGGAACAAAAAAAGGAGTATGAATCAATTTTTTCCACTCAAATTTTTTTTCATAAATAAATGGCAGAAGATCTTTAGAAAAAAGAACTCCTTCTATATCATCAATACTGTCTTTATAAACCGGTATTCTAGAAAAACCTTGATTACGAACTAATTCCAATACATCAGAAAAAGATGTATTTCTATTTAAAGCAAACATATCTATTCTTGGAGTCATAATTTGATGTGTTTCTGTATTTCCAAAGTCTACAATTCTTTGCAAAAATTGACATTCTTGAATATTTTTTTGATTAAAAGATGCAATTTTTAATGCTTTTGAAAGTTTATCAACGGAAATTATATTCTTTTTTTTACTAATCTTTTTTTCTATAAATCTAGAAATAAGAATCATCATTTGATTTACGGGTTTCAATATTTTACTTAAAACAATCAATGTTTTAGACATAAAAAGAGCAAAACGAAAATTATTTTTTCTAGCATATATTTTTGGAATTATTTCTCCAAAAAGGAGTAAAAAAAAAGTTAGGACCCATACTTCTAAAATAAAGTTAATAGGAATAGGTATTTTATAAATAAATAAATATCTATCTTGAAAAAATTCTGTAATTAAATATGAACTCAATAAGACAATTCCTATATTGGAAAAATTATTAGAGATCAATATTGTTGATAAAAGTTTTTTTCTATTTTTAAGAATATTTAAAACTCTGTTTCCTCTAGATGGATTTTTTTTTATTTCTTTTTCAAGAGTTTTTTTTTCTAAACAAAAAAAAGCAGTTTCTGATCCAGATATCATCGCAGAAAATAATAATAATATTATTATTAATACAAAATAAATAATTATTTGAAAAGTATTTTCTAAAAAAATATTCGTAGAAGATTCTTTTTCCAAGAGATTTAATTTTGATAATTTTATTTAAAGGAAATGAAAAATTTTATAAAAAAAACCAAAATTATATAGGATCAAATTCATCCATTTTTTTCTCTGATCTCTCAAACAAAGATAGAATAAAAAAAAACTAAATCATTTTTTCATGTTTTAAAAACAATAAAATAGGACTAGGAAAAGGATATTCACAGATTTTATCATATGGAATAAAAAGAAATTTTTTTAAAAATTGATTTTCATGAAAATTATGAATTATGCAATTCAAAAATTGAATTGACAAAATTTGATGAGTGAGCTTATGTTTTACTTTATAAATAACAGTTTTAGAAATTATTTTAAATCTTTGTAAAAAAAATTTATTTATTTCCTTAATAGTCAATTTTTTATTAGATTCTATTAAAGGAAAATCATAAAGACCTTTCCATATATCTTTTGTCAATCTCTTATTAATACAAAGAATTTTTCTGTTATTGTCAAATATAAACAAATAATAAAAAAATCTATTTTTCGTATATTTTATTTGTTTTCTTTTAACAGGTAATTCGTATACAGTTCCATTTTGAAATGAAAAACAGGAATATTTTATAGGACATAATAAACATTTAGCATTTTTTGGAGTACATAAAATAGAACCTAGATCCATGATAGCTTGATTGAAAATACCTGGATTTTTATAATCCATCATCTTAGATATGAAAATTCGAAATATTTTTTTTGATGTAGACAATGTGATATCATGATAAATTCCTAAGTATCTTGAAAAAACTCTATAAGCATTTCCATCAACAGCAGGAATCACTTCATTAAAACATATAGATGCTATAGCGGCACTAGTATATGCCCCAATTCCTTTGTATTTTATTAAGTCTTTATATCTTTTTGGAAAAAAATCAATTGGTTTATCTTTTAATTTTTTTGCAAAAAGGTGAAGATTAATAGCTCTTGTGTAGTACCCTAATCCCTCCCATTTTTTTAATACATCTTTTTCTTCAGCTTGAGCAAGTTTTTTGAGAGTTGGAAACTCCTTTATAAAATTTAAATAGTATTTAATAGTATTATGAGTAATTTTTGTTTGTTGCAACATGAATTCTGAAACTAATATCCAATAAGGATTCTTAGTTTTTCTCCAAGGAAGTTCCCGACAATTTTTCAGGTACCAATTTATTATTTTTTGAGAAAAATCCATATCTATTATATTAAAATTTTCAGTATTTAAGCAATTTTATAAAAAATGGGTATATTTAGGAACCCTAATTTTGTTATTCGATATAATGATTTAACATGACAAAAGCAGATATAATAACAGAAATCATATCAGAAACTGGATCTGAGAGAGTTGACACGCAAAAGGTGATAGAAACATTTATGAAAAAAATAAAACAAAGCCTTACATCAGGAGAAAATGTTTATTTGAGAGGATTTGGATCATTTATTATTAAATATCGAGCGAAAAAACTTGGACGTCACATATCCAAGGACATGTCTATTGTGATTCCTGCGCATAATATCCCCGCATTTAAACCTGCTAAATCATTTACTGAATTAGTAAAAAAAAATGTTCCTATTAAATTAAAAATTAAAAAATAATTTATAGTAGTTATATGTCTTCGTATATAGTCGATAAGAATAATCGATTAACAACGATTAAAATCAAATTATGCCAAACGGAAAAAAAAGAAAAAGACGTAAGATTGCTACCCATAAAAGAAAAAAAAGAAATAGAAAAAATAGGCATAAAAAAAAGAAATAAAAATTTTAATTCAATCTATTGTAATTTCTACTGAAACTTTGTTCCTCGTTTTTGTATATTATGAGTAAAGAGTTAATTTTAATTATAATAAATGTAGAAGCAGAGGGAGAAGAAGTGAAAATAGCTCTTTTAGAAGTTTATAAGAGGGAAAGTTACTGGAGTATCAGAAAGAAATTTAAATCAAAAGTTCTCTGTATGTGAGATATTTATTTAGGAATAGTGAAAATTATTTCACATGGTTTTAATACAGAAATTATAGATATTGGATATTCAAAAGGAGCTTTCTTACATTATAAAATGATATTGAATTTCAAATAAAAAAAATGTTGGAATTGATTTCCACAAATCACGAAAAAAATTCTTTATTAGAGATAGATACAGATTTTTTTGTGTAGATTCTTTTTTTTCAAAAAAAAAGAGTGCATTTGTTTTTCTTCTAGAAAGAATATTATAAAAGAATATTATATCCTTAGACAAAAAATTTTAGTTCAAATTTATAAAGTCCTTATTTCTAATAATAACCTCCTAACAAAATAAACTGCTAAAATTTGTATTACAGGGGAGTAATTTTCTATTAATTCCTTTTTTTTTCATAAAGAAATTTTGATTTCTATAAAAAATGCAAAAAAAATAGATTAATTTCTTTTCTTGCATACAAAAAATCATACCAAAATCCTTTTGGCATTATTTTTTGACGGAAGCATGTTTTAAATATAGAAAATCTTTAAAAAAAAGAACTTTTTTTTTAATTGAAAAATGGGAAGAAATATTAAGTAAATTAAATAGTTTAATAGAATTTACTCCAGTTAGAATAGAATATTCAGTGAATCTACTACTAGTAGTAGATAACTTCTTGTTTCTTAAAAAACAAAGAAGATTCATTACTACAAGTACAACAATTAAACATTAATTATAAAGGGCCCCCCACTAATTTTAAAAAAATTGGAAGTTGAAAAAAATCCCCTTGAAAATGTCACGTATTTTTTTGTTATTGAACATACTGAATCATTCATTACACATGTTTATAGATGTTGTAAATAGAGAAATGACTAATCATATAAAAATACATACACATTCTTTTATTTTATTCCAGCTTTCTATTTTATTTATAAAAAAAAAATAGTCCCCTTCTTTCTATTCTCAACAAAACAAAAATGGAGATTCAAATATACAAATATGGATTCAAATTATTCCTAGAGATTTATTTGAATACACAGAATTTAAAATCCTGAATATAAATAAAATTGTTATATCATCATCTAAATAAAAATAAAATTTTTTAATAAAATAAATTAATTAAATTGTATACGATGTATTATTATGTGGGCGTGGTGAAATTGGTAGACACGTCAGACTTAGGATCTGATGCCGAAACACAGGCATAAGGGTTCGAATCCCTTCGCCCGCACAACAAAAAATTAATGAATATTTCTTTTTTTATATCCTATATAAATTTGTCTAGGTCTTCCTATAGGTTCTTGATTTAATCTCATTTCTTTCCAATGAGCCATCCATCCCGGCAATCTTCCTAAAGCAAACATAACTGTGAACATATCTTTTGGAATCCCCATAGCTTGATAAATGATTCCGGAATAAAAATCTATATTTGGATAAAGTTTTTTCTCCATAAAATATGGTTCTTTGAGTACTACTTCTTCAAGTTCTTTTGCTAATTCTAAAATGGGATCAGTAATTCCTAATTCACTAAGAACATTTTCAGCAACTTTTTTTACTATCCTAGCTCTAGGATCGAAATTTTTATAAATTCTATGTCCAAATCCCATTAATCTAAATGAATCTTTTTTATCTTTTGCTCTTTCTACCCATTTTTTTATATTTCCACCACTTTTCAAAATATTTTCTAACATTTCAATAACAGCTTGATTGGCCCCTCCATGTAACCTCCCCCAGAGCGCGCTAATTCCTGCAGATACAGATGAAAAAAGATTTGCATGTACAGAACCTAACAAACGGACTGTAGTTGTAGAACAATTCTGTTCATGATCTGCATGTAGTATTAAAAGTTTATCCAAAGCATCTGTAAGAATTGTATTTCTTTTATAATATTTTTTAGGAACAGAAAAAAACATTTTCAAAAGATTAGAAGTATAATCTAAATTATAATTCAAGTCTTCATAATCACTATAAGATATCGGAAGACCTACTTTTTTTCTATAAGTCAAAGCAGCTAATATAGGAAGTTTAGCTAACAAATTGAAATACATATCTTTTTCTTTAATAGAATTTTTTGTATAAGCAGTAGGAAGAAGACAGGTTAAAGAAGATAAAATGCCCATAGGATGATAAGACATAGGAATCTTATCAAGTATTTTATAGATTTCTTGACTAATTGAATTAAATTTATTGATGTTTTCAGAGAAAGATTTTAATTGTGCAGTATTAGGGAGTTCTCCATTCAAAAGAAGATAGCTAGTTTCTATAAATGTACATTTACTAATAATTTGTTCAATAGGATAACCTCTATATAAAAGCTCTCCTTTTTCTCCATCTATAAAACTAATAGAACTTTTAGTTATACCTGTATTTTTTAAACCTGGATCAAAAGTGATAAACCCTGTATTTTCTCTAAGTTTAGAAATATTAATGGCTTTTTCATAATAGTTAGTTCCATATACTACTGGGAGTTTATAACTACATCCATTGATATCAAAATTAACAATACTAATAATCCTACAGCACATAATAAATTTTTTTTAATATTAAAAAAATATAATATATAAAAATAATATTATCAAAAAATCATTTCATCAAATGAAAGAATAGTATGATATCCCTTATTTGAAAAATATTTTTTCATACCATTTCTGTAACTTATCAAAACAAAATCCCCACCCCAAGCTCCTAAACTTTTTACTACACCTAAATAATCTGTAAAATATATTTCTTTTACAGTAGGTAAATCAAGTATTTTTGCTATAATTATTTCATGTTGAATTAATAATTCTTCAAATTCTTTCAAAGTTTTACAAAAAGTAATTTTTTGAGTAATGAAAGAAATAGAGTTTATTTTTTCTCTAGAAATATTTTTTTTCTTTGAGAGAAAAAATCTGATTCCTTCGAAAGTATTTTGTTTTTTATTAAGATGTAGAAAAAAAAGTTTTTCTTTAAATGGAGGATTAAAATTTATAGGTATAATATGTGGTTTTTTATTCTTTATTCTGTAAAGAATTGGAGTTTTATTAGATCCACAAGCGATATCATATCCGCTCCCCATTAGAAAATTTTTTTCTAATAATCCATAAGGATTGACTTTTGCCCATCTTGCAATATTATTAATTAAAGTTGAACTACTTCCTAATCCCCAATTTATTGGAAATTCTAATTTAGTTTTTACATATATTTCAAATGAATCTTTAAGAAATTTTTTTTGAAGTTTTCTAGATTCTAATAATAGATTTCTTAATTTTAAAGCAGTTTTTTTTTCTGTATTGTAACAGATATCTAAAGAAGGAAGTAGAAAAATACATTTAAACCAAGGTTGGTTTTTTTCGTTTAAGCTTTTCCAACGTAATACAGATCCTTTATTTTTTATTTTTCCGTAATAAGTAGTCAGTGATTGTCCTCTAATTGTAGGAACAGCTAATCCGTAAGATCCATATAAAATAAAATATTCTCCTGTTAACAACAATTTTCCATGAGTGTGAAAAAAATTTTTCAATTTAAATTTAGGAATCATATGATAATGCAATCAAATATTATTTAATTTTTCGAATTAGATTTTGCAAAATCTGTCCAGGACCTACATCAGTAAATGAACGAGCTCCGTTATTTATCATATTTTCTACAGATTGTTTCCACTTTACTGGAGATGTCAATTGTTCTATAAGGTTTTTTTTTATATTTCTGTATTTTTTAACTGGTTTTGCATTTACATTTTGATAAATTGGGCATTTTGAATCTTTAAATGAAATAGTTTTTATAAAATTGGCTAATTTATTTTTAGCTGGCTCCATAATAGGAGAATGAAAAGCCCCATGAACAGGA
The DNA here is from genome assembly GCF_014251375.1 of Blattabacterium cuenoti. Lineage (NCBI taxonomy): Bacteria > Pseudomonadati > Bacteroidota > Flavobacteriia > Flavobacteriales > Blattabacteriaceae > Blattabacterium > Blattabacterium cuenoti. The sequence goes on from NZ_CP059187.1 coordinate 112,756, forward strand.
AGCATAAATATTTTTCCACCTATTCTTTTAAAAAAATTACAAACTCTTTTCAAAGAGTCATATTCTCCGGAAACAACCAACTGTTTAGGACAATTGTAATTAGCAGGAACTATAATACCATGATCTCTTTTACAAGCTTCTTCGATCACTTCATCTTCTAATCCAAAAACAACTGCCATTCCTCCATGCACAGATTCACATATTTTTTGCATTATTAATGCTCTTTTTAATACTAATTTCAATCCTTCTTCAAAGGAAAAAACATCAACAGATGCTAAAGCAGATAATTCTCCTAGAGAATGTCCAGCTACCATATCTGGATTAAAATTATTTAATGTTTTTGTTTTTATTACTGAATAAATATAAATTGCTAATTGTGTGTACTTAGTATTTTTTAGAATTTTTATAGTTCCATTAAACATAATGGATGTCATTTGAAATCCTAAAATTTCATCTGAAAATCTGAATAATTTTTTGGCTACACTAGAAGTAGTGTATAAATCTTTTCCCATTCCTATAAATTGGGATCCTTGACCAGGAAATACATAAGCCTTCATAAAAAAAAGGAATAAAAATATAATTTAATAAAAAATAATTTAAATAACAATTAATAAAAAAAACAACTTTTCTGATGAAAATAACTGATACACATACTCATTTATACATGAAACAATTTGATGAAGATAGAGATTTTGTAATAAAAAATGCAATAGAAAATGGAGTAAGTAGATTTTACTTACCTTCTATCAATAGTTACACAATTCCTCTAATATTAGAATTAGAGAAAAAATATCCTAACATATGTTTTTCTATGATCGGATTACATCCGAATGAAGTCAATCCAAAAAACTTAGAATATGAATTAAAATATATTGAAAAGTATCTCAACAAACATTCTTTTCTTTTTGTAGGAGAGATAGGAATAGATTCCCATTTTGGAGAAAAATACATTTCCGAACAAAAATACGCTTTTCAAACACAAATACAATGGGCAAAAAAGAAAAAAAAACCTATATCTATTCATTGTAGGAAAGCTTTTGATCAAGTTTTTGAAATTTTATCAAAAGAGATTAATTCTGATTTAAAGGGTGTTTTTCATTGTTTTTCTGGAACATTGGAACAAGCAAAAAAGATTATTGATTTTGGAATCAAATTAGGAATTGGAGGAATGATTACTTTTAAAAATAATTATATCAATCAATTTTTACATAAAATTAGTTTAAATAATATAGTGTTAGAAACAGATTCTCCATTTTTATCTCCTTTTCCTTTTAGAGGAAAAAGAAATGAACCTATTTATATTAAAATAATTTTGAAGAAGTTGTCTCAAATTTATTCACTTTCAGAAGAAAAAATAGCTGATCTTATTCATTCTAATGTAGAAAATATTATTTCATAATATCTTTTCATGTTTCATTACACCATTTTATCAATTTTCACTAACTGATCAAATTCTTTAATGGTTAAATATCCCAATCGAATAGCTTCTTCTTTCAATGTTGTATTATTTTTATACGCACATTTTGCAATTTTTGCTGATTTTTCATATCCAATACGAGGAGTAAGAGCTGTTACCAACATTAAAGATTTATCTAGTAATTCTTTGATTCTTTTATAATTTGGAATAATTCCTTTTACACAAAATTCAGAAAAAGAATAGCAAGAATCTGATAAAAGTTGTGCAGATTGCAAAAAATTATATGCCATTAACGGTTTACAAACATTTAATTCATAATTTCCTGAAGCACCCGCTAGAGAAATGGACATATCATGACCTATAATTTGTGTACATACCATAATAAGTGCCTCGCATTGGGAGGGATTTATTTTTCCAGGCATGATAGAAGATCCAGGTTCATTTTCAGGAATAAAAATTTCTCCAATTCCAGAACGTGGTCCAGAAGATAAAAAACGAATGTCATTCGATATTTTAATCAAAGAAATGGCTATCTGTTTTAAAGAGCTATGAGATTCCACAATAGCATCATGAGATGCTAAAGATTCAAATTTATTATTTGCCATTTTAAATGGAAATCCTGTATATCTACAAATATATTCAATAACTTTTGAATCGTATCCTTTAGGAGAATTTAGTCCAGTTCCTACAGCAGTTGCCCCAATAGCTAATTCAGAAAGATGTTCTAAAGTTTTTATTAGAGAATTCAATCCATGATCTATTTGAGAAACATATCCTGAAAATTCTTGTCCTAAAGTAATGGGAACTGCATCCATAAGATGAGTTCTTCCGATTTTTATTACATTCTTAAAAGAATTGGATTTCTTTTCTAAAGAACGCCGCAATTTTTCTATAGAAGGAATGGTTTTTTCTATTAACTTTTTATAGCATGCTATATGCATTGCAGTAGAATAAGTATCATTAGATGATTGAGATTTATTGACATCATCATTCGGATGTATTAAATATGAACCTTTTCCAAGAACCCCCCCCATCAAAACATGAGATCTATTGGCAATCACTTCATTTACATTCATGTTAGAATGTGTACCAGATCCTGTTTGCCATATTACTAAAGGGAATTGATCATCTAATTTTCCTTCTATAATTTCATCACATACCAAAGAGATTAAATCTCTTTTTTTTTTAGATAAAATTCCGAGTTCAAAATTTACATATGCGGCAGCTTTTTTTAAAAGAGCAAAAGAATGAATAATTTCTATTGGCATAGAACCTTCTAATCCTATTTTAAAATTATTTCTTGACCTTTCTGTTTGAGCCCCCCAATATTTATCAATAGGAACTTGCACAGTTCCTAAAGTATCTTTTTCTATTCTAAATCTAAAAATCATTTTCCTATTTTTTTTTACGAAATTAATAAACTTAAAAATTTTAACTATACATGATTATTATTCAATTCATAGGTTTTTTATTTTTCATGTTGATAACTATATCTGGTTTTTGGTGTATCCTTTTTTTATTTTTTTTCAGTATTTATTGGATCATTAGTATATTGATTAGTAATGGAACAAAAAAATATGAATTCAAAAAAAAAAATAAATTCCTATTTAATCAGGAAAATATTGAAAAATAAATATTTTTGGATTAGTTTATCTTTTTTTATATGGATTTCTTTTTTTGATACTAATTCTTTAGTATTACACTGGAAATTAGAAAAAAATATAAATCAAATGATATTAGAGAGAGATTTTTATAAAAAAAAAATTTTCTTGGAAGAAAAGATTTTAAAAAAATTGAAAAAAGACAAAACATATTTGGAAAAATTAGCCAGAGAAAAATTTTACATGAAAAAAGATGATGAAGATTTGTTTGTCATATCATCTAATAAATCTAAAGAAGAAATATAATTAACCTTAATAACTTATTAACGTTTTATATAAATCAATAATATGCTTAAATCAGAAGGGGAGACTCCACTTATTCTAGATGCTTGATAAAGTGATTCAGGTCTATAATAATTTAGTTTTTCTCTAGCTTCTGTAGAAAGAGATTTAATTTTTTCGTAATCAAAATTATTTGGTATGCGAATACTTTCAAGTTTCAATAATTTTTTTGCATTTTCTTTTTCCCTTTCAATATATCCTCTATATTTAATTCGAATAGAAACTTGTTCTAAGATTTCTTTATTATAATTATTCTTTTCTATTTCTTTTTTTAAAAAAGGAATTGATTTGAGATCTTGTATATCTATTTCAGATCGAGATAGTATTATGTCTATTTTTTTATCTTGATGAATTTTAGGAGATTTTTTCCTGCTTAAAATAGGATTTATCAGATCTGGTTTTAAATGTTTTTCCTGAAATAAAGAAATACATTTTTTTATTTTATATTTTTTTTTATCTATTTTTTTCATGTTTTTTTCTGAAATTAATCCAATTTTATATCCCATATGTGTTAATCTTTCATCTGCATTATCTTGACGTAACAACATTCTGTACTCAGCTCTTGAAGTGAACATTCTGTAAGGTTCTTCTGTTCCTTTCATGATCAAATCGTCTATTAAAACTCCTATATAAGCTTCATTTCTTTTGAGAATAAAAGGATTTTTTTTGTTAATTTTTAGGGTCGCATTAATTCCTGCAATTAATCCTTGAGCTGCTGCTTCTTCATATCCTGTGGTTCCGTTAATTTGCCCCGCAAAAAATAGATTCCGAATCAACTTACTTTCCAAAGTAAGTTTTAATTGAATTGGAGTGAAATAATCATATTCAACAGCATATCCAGGCCTCAACATTTTTACTTTTTCAAATCCTGAAATTTTTCTTAAAGATTTATATTGCGTTTCTTCTGGTAAAGAAGTAGAGAACCCGTTTATATATACTTCTATAGTTTTCCATCCTTCTGGTTCAACAAAAATCTGATGTTCTTTTTTGTCAGAAAATCTAAAAATTTTTTCTTCAATAGATGGACAATATCTAGGACTTATTCCTTGAATAGAACCAGTAAAAATTGGAGAATCATTGAAATTATTACGAATAAAATTGTGTACTTCTTGATTTGTATAAGTGATATGACATTCACGTTGTTTTTTTAATTTTTTGGTTTTGTAATAAAAAGAAAAATTTTTAGGATTTACATCTCCCTTTTGGTTTTTCATTTTTTTATAATTCAAAGACCGTCCATCTACTCTTGGAGAAGTTCCTGTTTTCATTCTTCCAGATTTTAATCCAAATTTAGTTAGTTGTTCCGTAATACCTTTAACTTGTTGTTCAGAAATTCTGCCTCCATCAATTCTTTTTTTTCCAATAAAAATTTTTCCATTCAAAAATGTCCCATTTGTGAGGATTACTGACTTACCTTTAATTTTTGTACCTAAAGAAGTAATCACCCCTTCAACTCTATTATCTTTTAGGATCAAAGAAGTGACAGTTTCTTGATATAGATCTAATCTTGTATTTTTTTCTAAAAATAATTTCCAATTATCTGAAAATAGTTTTCTATCGCATTGGGCTCTAGGGCTCCACATAGCAGGTCCTTTGGATTGATTTAACATTCTGAACTGAATTGTGCTATAATCAGTAATTATTCCTGAATACCCTCCTAAAGCATCTATTTCTCTTATTATTTGACCTTTAGCTATTCCTCCCATAGCTGGATTGCATGACATTTGCCCTATTGTTTGTAAATTTGTAGTGATTAATAAAGTTTTTGATCCCATGTTAGACGCCGCAGAAGCGGCTTCTGCTCCCGCATGTCCTCCTCCAACAACAATGATTTCATATGTATTTAAAAACATGACTTTTTAAAAGTTGAAAAAATTTAAATAAAACTCCTCTTTTTTTTTCATTAATTTTTTTTTAATATAATTTTTATCATCATATCCTAAAAAGTGTAATATAGCATGAATCATCACTCTTTTTAATTCTACTTGAAAAAGTTGATTCCATTGTACAGAATTAGATAAAACTCTATCTATACTTATAAAGATATCTCCTGATATCATTTTTTTATTCTTAATAAAAGTAGAATTTTTAAAGGCAATAACATCTGTATAATAATCTTTATTAAGATATTTTTTGTTCATATTTAAAATAAAATGATCATCACAAAAAATATAATTAATATCTCCAGCATATTTTCCTTCATTTTTCAATATCATACAAATTCTTTCACTAATTTCACTCAAAAATAATTCATTTTCTATAGAAGAAAAATCAGAAAGTTCGTAAAAAAAATTTATCATAATTTGTATAATATAATTAATCTAAATGAGAAAAAAAATCAAAAAAACAATTCCAAATATTTTGACTTTATTCAATTTATTTTTTGGATGTATATCTATAACTCTTTTACAGTCAAAACATTTTGAATATTCTTCTCTTTTCACCATGTTTTCATTAATTTTAGATTTATTAGATGGATTTCTATCCCGATTTTTTCATATAGAAAATGAATTTGGAAAAGAATTAGATTCTTTAGCGGACATGGTTTCTTTCGGATTGGTTCCATCTATGATAGTTTTTGATCTACTAAAAAAAAACAAAGGGATTCCATTTATTGAATGGTCTTCTTTTCTCATTACCATATTTTCCGCATGGAGATTGGCACTATTTAATATTACTAAAGAAAAAAATTATTATGGATTAACCACACCAATCAATACCTTATTTTTCTCTTCTTTATCTGTTATTCTTTCTAAGAAAAATATTGTATTATCTCCTGTTATACTGCTTATCATAGTTTTTCTATCTTGTTATTTTTTAATATCTAAAATACCCATGTTTTCTTTGCATTTTTATGGATTTTATTGGAAAAAAAATAGAACACGTTATTTATTTTTATTGATTAGTATGTTTCTTTTATTAACTTTACACATGGTTGCTTTTCCATGCATTATTGTTTTTTACATTATAACTTCAATTTGTTATCATTGTTATCAAAATAAACTAAATAGAAAAAAAATTCACATTAACACATGAAACTCCAACTTTATCGTCCTATTTGTTTCTTTGATATAGAATCTACAGGAATAAATATTGGAAAAGATAGAATTATAGAAATATCTATATTAAAAATATTTCCAAATGGAGATCAAGAAGACAAAACTTGGCTTATATTTCCTGAAATCCCTATTCCTCCGCAATCAACATCTATTCATGGAATTACAGATGAAGATGTAGCAGGAAAATTACCATTTAAAGATGTTGCGATATATATTTTTAATATGATTGAAAATACTGATTTAGCAGGATATAATTCTAATAGATTTGATATACCAATTTTAGCTGAAGAAATGCTTCGTGCAGGAATATCTTTTGATATAAAGAAACATAATACAATAGATGTACAAGTCATATTCCACAAAATGGAACCTAGAACCCTTTCTGCAGCTTACAAATATTATTGTAGAAAAAATTTAATTAAAGCTCATAGTTCTAAAGCAGATACATTTGCTACATATGAAATTTTGCTAGCACAATTAGAAAAATACAAGGATTTGAAAAAAGACGTTAAAAGTTTAAATCAATTTTCACATCAAAAAAACATCGCCGATCTTGCTGGTTTTATAAAAATAGATGAAGAAGGAAATGAAATATTTAACTTTGGAAAATATAAAGGAGAAAAAGTTTTAGAAATTTTCGATAAAGACCCTAATTATTATGGGTGGATACAGAATTCAGATTTTCCTTTATACACTAAAAAAATATTAAAAAATGTTAAATTAAGAAAATTTAATAAAAAAAATAACTAATTTTGAATTAAATCTTCTAATTTTTTCTCTATAAAAAGAGTTAGATTTTTTCCCTTTAATAAATTTTTTGATAAAAGAGTTAAATTCAAAGCTTCTTGAATGAGTTTTTTTCTTTCCCCCTCTGTAGAGGTCAATATTTTTTTCATTAAAATATGATTCGTATTGACAATCAATTTATAAAATTTTTCTTGATCATTTTTTTTTTCTTTTCCTAAAAAATTTATTTCTTTCATTCTCCTTACAAATTCAGGAATAATAATTAAAAAAGGAAAATATTTTTTGGACAAATTTTCTAATTGAACAGAGAATTTATATTCTTTTATTAAATGGGGGGTTAGAAAATTTTTTAAATTTTCTTTTTCTTTTTCTGAAAGTTCTGAATAGTATTTTTCCTCTTTTTTATCAATTAGTTTGTCAATATGATCTGAATCTACACGAACAAAAGAAATATCTCTATGAGAAAATTCTAGTTTTTGTATTAAGTGAACTGTAAGAGGACTATCTAAAATTAAAATTTCATAAGATCTATTTTCTGCATCTCTAATATAACTATATTGTTTTTCTTTATCAGAAGTATAAAGAAAAATGATTTTTCCTTCTTTATTTTTTTGAAAATTTTTTATTTTTTCCTTAAATTCATCAAAAGTAAAATAAAAATTTTTTATAGTAGAATAAATGAAAAATTTTTTAGCTTTTTCAAAGAAATTTTCCTCACTTATCATCCCATATTCTACAAAAATTTTTATATATTTCCACTTTTTTTGAAAGATTTCTCTTTCTTTTTTTAACATAGAATCAAGTCTATCGGATACTTTTCTTGTTATATATTTTGATATATCCATTACAGATGGATCTGATTGTAAATGAGTACGTGATACATTAAGAGGAATGTCGGGGGAATCTATAACGCCTTTCAATAAACTTAAAAAATCTGGAACTAATTTTTCTAAATTATCTGTAATATAAACTTGATTTTGATATAAACGAATTCCATTTTTTTGAAAATCAAGTTTATATTCTATTTTAGGAAAATATAAAATACCTGTTAATCGAAAAGGATGATCTATATTCAAATGAATCCAAAATAAAGGATCTTCCACTTGTTCTGGATATAATTCATGATAAAAATTTAAATAATCTTTATCCTTTAAATGAAAAGGACTTTTTTTCCAAGAAGGAGAAGTATTATTAATGAGAATATCTTTTCCATTTTCTTCAAAAAAATATATTTTTTCTGGAATAAATTTACAATATTTATAAAGTAATTTTAAAATACGATCGTGTTCTAAAAATTCTTTGCTTTCTTCATTAAGAAACAAAATAATTTCTGTTCCTCTCTCTCTTTTTTCTGTCTCTTTCAGAGAGAATTTTGGCGATCCTTCACAGGACCAAAAAACGGAATATGAATCTTTTTTATAAGATTGAGTGAATATCATTACTTGACTTGCCACCATAAAAGAAGAATAAAAACCTAATCCAAAATGTCCAATAATAGAATCAGATGAGAGATTTTTTTTATATGTTTGAATAAACTCTTCCGCTCCAGAAAAAGCAATTTGATTAATATATTTTTCTACTTCTTCTTTAGTCATACCAATTCCATTATCAATAATATGAATAGTTTTCTTTTTTTGATCTATTTTAATTTTGATTTTAAAATCATCTTCACACAAATCCTCATTTATCTTACCTAACTTTGCTAAAGTTTTTAATTTTAAAATAGCATCAGTCGCATTGGAAACAAGTTCTCGTAAAAAAACTTCTTGATCTGAATAAAGAAATCTTTTAATAATAGGAAAAATATTATCTGAAGTAACACGAATTTTATTATCATTTTCCATAAAACAATGTGAATTTTATTTTTTTTACGACTCTCCCATTTAAATTTAAAGAACAACAAACAAATAATAAATAATAATGTCAGTCATAAATTTCTTGGGGATAAGAAAAAAAAGAATCAATAAATGTTTTTCCATCAAATTCTTTTAAATCTTGTATTTTCTCACCTATTCCAAGATATTTTATCGGAATTTTGAATTGATCCATTATTCCTATAACCACTCCGCCTTTAGCTGTTCCTTCTAATTTTGTTAGAATTAGAGAAGAAACTTTTACAAAATATGTAAACTTTTTGACTTGTTCAAAAGCATTTTGTCCTGTAGAACTATCCAAAACAAGCATGGTTTCATGAGGAGATTCGGGGATAATCTTTTTCATAACTCTGCTCATTTTAGAAAGCTCTTCCATAAGCCTCATTCTATTTTGTAATCTTCCAGCTGTATCTACTAATACAACATCTATATTTTTAGATTTTGCAGATTGTAAAGTATCATACGCAACAGATGCTGGGTCTGCATGCATATGTTGTTTGATTAATGGGACATTAGCGATATCTGCCCATATTTCAAGTTGATTAATAGCTGCAGCACGAAATGTATCTGCAGCTCCTATGATCACATTGAATCCTTTTTTTTTTAAAAGAAATGCTAATTTTCCAACCGTAGTCGTTTTTCCTACACCGTTTACTCCAACCATCATAATGACATATGGTTTTTTTTCATTTTTTATTTTTCGTTCTAAACGTTCATTTTTTATTTCAATAAAAAGAGATTCAATTTCCTCTTTCAGGAATTTATAGATTTCTTGTGTATTCTTGTATTTTTCTTTTTGAACTCTTTTTTCAAGATTTCTGATAATCTTTACAGTAGTTTTCGTTCCTATATCTGAAGATAATAATATGTCTTCTATATGATCAATAAAATCTCTGTCTAACTTAGATTTTCTAAGAAATAGATTCCTTAACCTAGAAAAAAAAGACTCTTTTGTTTTCTCTAATTCACGATTAAATGTTTTTTTTACTTCTTTCTTTTTGTTAAAAAACATTCTTTATTTTTTCATTTTTTTTGGAAAAAAAATCTTTTACTTTATCTTCAGTTAAGATTTTATTTTCAAAAGTATAAAATCCGGATTTTTTAGATTTTATTATTCGAATAGCCAAAGTCATTTTTTTTGATATTTTTTTTTTATTTTCTACAATATTTTTATTTTTAGGCATATCTATTTCTTTGTTTCTATTATTTAATTTCTTTGTGAAGAGTATACTTTTTCAGTATTCTATTGTATTTCTTCAATTCTATTCTTTTTGGGGTATTTTTTTTATTTTTTGTAGTTATATACCTAGAACAACCAGGAATACCGCTTTTTCTTTGTTCAGTACATTCCAATATCACTTGAATTCTATTTCCCTTTTTTCCCATTGGAATTTAAATTTTTCTAATTTTTTTAATTTTCTTATACTTGTTATAATTGAAACGTTTTAATGCGTTTTCAATTCCAATTTTATTAATCAACTTGATAGCAGATGTGCAAATTTTTAATGTAATCCATTTATTCTCTTTTATTAAGAAAAAACGTTTTTTACATAAATTTATATTGAAACGACGTTTTTTTTTGTTATTAGCGTGAGAAACTTTATTTCCAAACAGAGCTTTTTTTCCAGTCAATTCACAAATTTTTGACATAATTATAAATTTCTCTTTATTTTTATCTTTTGTAAGATAGATAAAATCACACAACACACAAAAATTATCTTTTCAAAAAAAAAGAATAATGTCAGGACATAGTAAATGGTCAAATATACAACATCGAAAATCAAATAAAGATTTTATAAAATCTAAAAAATTTTCTAAAATTATTAAAGAAATTTCTATTGCAGTTAAAGAAAAAAATAAAACTTCATTTCGTTTAAAAAATGCAATACTCAATGCAAAATCAATTAACGTTCCTAAACAGACTATAGAAAGAACAATTCAAAAAGCTTCAAAAATTAAAAAAAATTATAAAAATCTAAGTTTAGAAGGACAAATTCACGGAATCAGTTTGATTATAGAATGCATAACAGATAATAGTGTTAGAACAATTTCCAATATAAGAACTTTTCTTAATAAAAAAGGCGGAAGATTATGTCACAATGGAGAGATCATTCATTTATTTAATAGAATAGGAATTTTTTCTATCAGAAAAAATGATATCCATTTTTCTCTGGAAGATTTTGAACTGATGTTAATAGATTTTGGAGCTAAAGATATTTTTAAAGAAAAAGAGAAGGTATCTATCTATACAGATTTTGAATATTTTGGTTCTATGAAAAATAATTTAGAAAAATTGAAAATACCTCACCTGTATCAAATTAAACGTATTTCTATACAGCAGAAAAAAAATATTACAAAAGAAAACGAAAAAAAAATATTAAATTTAATTGAAGTACTTGAGAAAAATGAAGACATTCAAAATGTTTACTCTAATCTAATTTGATTTGATTGAAAAAAAATAAAAAAGTAAGACGTCCTATCGCATTTTTTTTTTCAAAAATAAGAAATGAGGAAAGTCCGGACACCATAGAGCAGTACAATGGGTAACTCCCATACACCGAAAGGTGAGGAATAGTGCAACAGAAAGAAAGTACAGTTTGGCTGTAGTGAAATCATGTAAACTCTGTACGGTGAAATGCCATGTATACCGGGAACAACTGGCTCGGTTGATTGCCCCCCCGGTGGGTAGGCAGATAGAGATTTAGGGTAACCTATATCCTAGAAAAATGATAGGTATAAAAACAGAATCCGGCTTATAGTCTTACTTTTTTGGAGAGATGGCCGAGAGGACTAAGGCGCACGTCTGGAAAGCGTGTACACAAAACAAAGTGTCAAGGGTTCGAATCCCTTTCTCTCCGCAAATGTTTTTTTTCAGTTTTCTATGTCTTTGAATTTTTTTTCAATCAAATTTTTTCTTACTCCAATCACTTTATCTATATCCTTAGACGCTGCTTTCAATTTGTCTTGTGCTTGATAAAGCAAAGATCCAAATTTTGTAAATTCTTTTTTTACAGTTTCTAAAATTTTCCATACTTCAGAAGTCCTTTTTTGAATTGCTAAAGTACGGAATCCTATTTGTAAACTATTCAACATAGCCGCTAATGTAGATGGTCCTGTAATGATTATTTTATATTTTCTTTGCAATTCTTCTAATAAACTTGAATTCTTAACAATTTCCGCATATATTCCTTCAAAAGGTAAAAAAAGAATAGCAAAATCGGTAGTATGTGGAGGATCGATATATTTATCTTTAATCTCTTTAGACATTTTTTTAAGTACAGATTCCATATTTTTTTTAGCTATTTCTATATTTTTTTTTTCTCCTTGATTATAAGCGTTTTGTATTTTTTCATAAGTTTCTTTTGGAAATTTCACATCAATTGGTAACCATATTACATTCCCATCTCCAAGACCGGGGAGTTTAATTGCGAATTCTACTACACAATTTGTTCCCGATTTAGTAATTACATTACATGCATATTGATCTGGTGATAAAATTTGTTGTAAAAGCATTGAAAGTTGCATTTCACTAAAACTACCACATATCTTTACGTGATTTAAAGTTCTTTTAAGAGAGCTGACATCTTTTGACAAATTTTTCATTTTTCCTAATCCTTCTTGCAAAAAAAATAATTGATTTCCAATTATTTCGAATGATTTTCCTAAATGAGTATTCAAGGATTTTTGTAGTTTTTCATTGACATTTCCTCTTATTTCCTCAAGTTTTTTTTCTGTTATATCAACAAGCTTTTCTTGTTCTTTATGAAAAAAATTTAATTTATTAGATTGATTTTCAATATAAAAATGTATTTTTTTCTCTATAGAATCTTGAAAATCTTTTATAGATTGTATAAGTCCGTCTTTTACTTCTTTAAAAGAATCTATGAGTTCTCTTTTTTCATATTGGAATTCTTTTTGTATTTCATTTTTCTGATTTCTAGATTCTTCTTTAAAAAGAAATTCAAATTTTTTGAAAAAAAAGAAAAATATTATAAAGAAGGAACACAAAAAAAGTCCCAAAAGATAATACATAAGTTTAATAGAGTGGTTTTTTGTTTTTTTGAAACAAAAGGAAAATAGTTAATAAGATAACAACAGTTTGGTTTTGGTTCAAACTCAGACTCCCTCACATATACACATAAACATGAACATGAAGTCAAATAGCGGGAATAGGACTCGAACCTATGACCTTCGGGTTATGAGCCCGACGAGCTACCAACTGCTCCATCCCGCGATTATATAATCAAATTCACTTAATAATAATACAAAATTTAAATATAATATTTTTCATTTACAAAATCAAACAAATATTAATATTTATTAATGGATTTATCCATTCATAGAAATTAAAAATTCTTCATTATTTTGAGTTCTAGACATACGTGATCTTAAAAATTCCATAGCTTCTACTGGATTCATATCGGAAAGATGTTTTCTTAAAATCCACATTCTCTGTAATGTTTTATGATCCAATAACAAATCATCTTTTCTAGTACTGGAAGAAACGAGATCAATAGCAGGATAAATTCGTTTATTAGCAATCTTTCTATCCAATTGAAGTTCTTTATTTCCTGTTCCCTTAAATTCTTCAAAAATAACTTCATCCATTTTGGATCCTGTATCAATCATTGCTGTGGCAATAATAGACAAAGATCCTCCATTTTCTATATTTCTAGCTGCTCCAAAAAATCTTTTGGGTCTGTGTAAAGCGTTGGCATCTACCCCTCCTGATAACACTTTTCCAGATGCAGGAGATACAGTATTATATGCTCTTGCTAAACGAGTTATAGAATCTAATAAAATTACAACATCATGAGAACATTCCACCATTCTTTTAGCTTTTTGTAATACGATATTAGCTACTTTAACATGTCTATCTGCTGGTTCATCAAAAGTAGAAGCAATCACTTCTCCTTTAACATTTCTTTGCATGTCAGTTACTTCTTCTGGACGTTCATCAATAAGTAATATAATTAAGTACACTTCCGGATGATTCGCTGCAATAGCATTAGCTATTTCTTTCAATAAAGTAGTTTTTCCTGTTTTAGGAGGAGCTACAATCATTCCTCTTTGTCCTTTTCCTATAGGAGTGAAAAGATCCACTATTCTTGTTGAAAGGGTCGCATTTTTACCAGCTAGTTTAAATTTCTCATTTGGAAAAAGAGGAGTTAAATGTTCAAAAGAATCTCTTTCTCTTACAAAAGAAGGGGGGCTCCCATTAATTTCAAGAATTTTTATTAAAGGAAAGTATTTTTCTCCCTCTTTCGGAGGACGAACTTCTCCCCTTATAGTATCTCCGGTTTTCATTCCGAACAATCTAATCTGAGATTGAGATACGTATATATCATCAGGAGATGACAAATAATTAAAATCGGAAGATCTTAAAAAACCATAATTTTCTGGCATAATTTCTAGAACCCCTTCGCTTATGATAATTCCTTCAAATTCATATTCAGGAGTGCGATATTTATTCAGATTTTTTTGTGTAAAAGTATTGCTACTTTCTGTTCTAGAAAAAGGAACTTTTGGATTTGTAAAAGTTTGATTTTGATTTTTTCTTTGAAATTTTATAATTTCTTCTTTATTTCTCGTTTTTGAAGGATTTTTCAAACGGTTTTGAGAATGAGAATTTGAAGGATTTCTCAAACGGTTTTGAGAATGAGAATTTGAAGGATTTCTCAAACGGTCTTGAGAATGAGAATTTGAAGAATTTCTCAAACGGTCTTGAGAATGAGAATTTGAAGAATTTCTCAAACGGTCTTGAGAATGAGAATTTGAAGGATTTCTCAAACGGTCTTGAGAATGAGAATTTGAAGGATTTCTCAAACGGTCTTGAGAATGAGAATTTGAAGGATTTCTCAAACGGTTTTGAGAATGAGAATTTGAAATTAATTTTTTTTTTTCATTTACGTTTAATAAGATGTTGGATTCAGTATTTTTTCTACTTTTAAATCCTTTTCGAAAAGGATTTTCTCTTTTTGAAGAAGAAAATGAAGTTGTTTTTTTATTAAAAATAGAAATAATTTTTTCTAGGAGTTCGTTTTTCCGCAATTGAGTACATTTTTTTAATCCTGAAGAACGAGCAATCTCCTGTAATTCAAAAAGTTTTTTACTTTTTAATTCAGTAATATCAAACATAAAGTAATTGGGTTTATTATAATGCCATTCTTTTTTTTACTTAATTTTTTGGATCTTATTTATTCCCCAAATAAATGGGGGAGTTCAGAATAAGAAGAAGTAGCAGTTAATTTTTTTACTACATTTACATTCTGCATATAATAAAACACATCCTAACAACAGATGATAAAATAAACAACGAAAAAAAAATAAGCTCTTAAGATTAAGCAACACAGTAAATGCAATTATACATATTAATTTAAACTTAAGAAGTTATAAAATATTTTTTTTAATCAAAAATTATATTCTATGTTATATCGAATACAAACTATTTATTTAGTTATATCTATATTTATCTCTTCTCTTTCTTTCTACTTTTATCCTGTTTTTCAAAATAAAAAAGAAATTAAATATCCATTTTTTGTTTTTGATAAAGCTATTTTTATTTTTTTAATCGTGTGTATCGCTTTATCTATTTGTAGTTTTCTTTCTTTTCAAAAGAGAAAACTACAAATACTTTTCAACTGTATAAATATACTCCTAAATAGCATTATTTTCATAGTAATTCTTTTTGTTTCATTTTATCAATCAAATAAATCTTTTCTTTTTTTAAGAAAAATGAATCTTTTTCTTACATTTCTATCCATATGGATTTTCTATTTTTCTAATAAGTACATAAAAAAAGATATAGAGTTAATTAATTCTATAAATAGAATACGGTAAATTTTATTCTTATTCTCTTTCTAATAAATTAAATCTTAAAAAAAAATAAGAATGAAAAAAAACCCATTGATTAAAAAATTTGAAGTTCTTGAAAAAGAATTTCATGAAATTTCAAATTCAATCATTAACACTGATCATAAAAATAAAAACAGAAAAAAGTATAAAACACTATTTAAAAAGTATAATAAACTAGAAAAGTTACTTCATCTTTATGAGAAATATAAAAAAAAATTAATTTCTCTTCAAGAAGCAAATTTCATTTTAGAAACAGATTCTGATCCTGAAATGAAAGAAATAGCTTTTTTGGAAAAAAAAAAAATTTTAAAAGATTTATCTTTTATTGAAAAAAAATCACATGATCTCCTTTCTACTCCTATTTCCCCTATTAATACAACAGAAGAAAATAACAGAAATGCAATTGTAGAATTACGTTCCGGAACAGGAGGAGATGAAGCATGTCTTTTTGTAGAAGATATATTACGAATGTACGTACTTTATTTCAAACAAGTAGGATGGAAATATGAAATCATACATGCTCAAAAAGGAGGAAAAAAAGGAGGCGGATACAAAGAAATCATCTTAGATGTAAGAAAAAGTACAAAAGAAGAAAAAGGAGAGATTTATGGAAATCTAAAATTTGAATCTGGAGTCCATAGAGTACAAAGAATTCCTAAAACAGAATCTCAAGGAAGAGTCCATACATCTGCTATTACAGTAGCTGTTTTACCTGAAGTCGGAGATATAGATATAAATATAAATTTATCCGATATAAAAAAAGAAACATTCAGATCTAGTGGAGCTGGTGGACAACATGTTAATAAAACAGAATCTGCTGTTAGATTAACTCATTTTCCAAGTAAAATAACAGTAGAATGTCAAGAGGGGCGATCACAACACAAAAACTTTGAAAAAGCAATGAATGTTTTACGATCACGTATTTATCAAAATGAAAAGGAAAAAAAATTAAAAGAACGATCCATAAAAAGAAAGTGCTTAGTCTCTACAGGTGATCGTTCTGTAAAAATACGTACCTATAATTATCCTAAAAATAGAGTCACAGATCACAGAATTCATAAATCTATTTATGATCTTGTAGGATTTATGAACGGAAATATTCAAGAAATGATTGATCTTCTTACAAAATACGATGAATCAAAAATTCAGTTTTAGTAGAATTTAGTAAAATTTTAATGTATCCAAAAAGTTTGTATGATATTCTCCTTTCAAAAAGTCCTTATTTTGCATAAGCTGTTTATGAAAAGGAATAGTTGTGCAAATCCCTTCTATAACAAATTCATCTAATGAACGACGCATTTTTTCAATAGTTTCTTTTCTGCTTTTTGCTGTAGTAATAATTTTTGCAATCATAGAATCATAATAATGGGAAACACTGTATCCAGCATAAATATGAGTATCGACACGAACCCCTTTTCCTCCTGGGACATGCATTTGAGTTATCTTTCCTGCCATAGGACGAAAATTTTTATAGGGTTCTTCTGCATTAATTCTACATTCTATAGAATACATTTTTGGATAATAATTTTTTTCAGAAAGTTTTTTTCCATAAGCTAAACAAATTTGTTCTTGTATAAGATCTAATCCTGTTATTTCTTCTGTTATAGGATGTTCCACTTGAATTCTTGGATTCATTTCTAGAAAATAAAAATTTTTGTTTTTATCCAATAAAAATTCTATAGTTCCTACTCCTTCGTAATGAATAGACTCAGCTGCTTTGACAGCGATTTCCCCCATTTTTTTTCTTAAATATGGAGTTAAAAATGGAGAAGGAGCTTCCTCCAATAATTTTTGATTTCTTCTTTGAATCGAACAATCTCTTTCTGATAAATGACACGCTTTTCCATATTTGTCTCCAATAATTTGTATTTCTACATGTCTTGGATTTAAAATTAATTTTTCTATATACATCTCCTTTTTTCCCCTTCCAAAACATGCTAAAGTTTCTTTTTTAGCTTCTTCCCAAGAATTTTTTAAAGAATTTTTATTTAAAACAGATCGTATTCCTTTTCCCCCACCTCCAGAAACAGATTTAATTATAATGGGATATCCTATTTTTTCTGCAATTTTCTCTATCTCCTTATAAGAGGATTCTACAAAAAAACAATCAGATCCAGGCAAGCAAGATATTCCAATTTTTTTCATAGTTTTCTTAGCTGAAATTTTATTTCCTATTTGAATCATATGATTTGGAAGAGGACCTATAAACTTTATTCCATGTTTTTTACACATAGATGAAAAATAGGGATTTTCAGAAAGAAATCCATATCCAGGATGAATAGCGTCTGCATTAGTGATTTCAGCTGCAGATATTAAATTTGGAACATTTAAATATGATTGATTTGGTGAAGGTGGACCTATACATACAGCTTCATCAGCAAAATAAACATGAAGACTGTTTTTGTCTACGGTAGAATAAACAGCGACCGTTTTTATTCCCATTTCTTTAACTGTTCGTATAATCCGTAAAGCTATTTCTCCTCTATTAGCAATTAATATTTTTTTAAACATATTTTATTTAATAATTTTTGGATCCAAGAGAAATAAAGGCTGATCATAATCAACTGGAGAAGCGTTTTCAACAAAAATTTTAATTATTTTACCATCTACTTCAGATTCAATTTCATTGAATAATTTCATTGCTTCTATAACACAGACTTTTGTTCCTTTTTTAATTTCATCTCCAACCTTTACAAAAGGATCTTGATCTGGATGAGGTTTACGATAAAATGTTCCAATCATAGGAGATTTAATTGTTAAATATTCATTTTTTTTATATTCTTTCTTTTTTTTAGGATAAAATCTATCTGAAAAATCGGAAGAAATAGTGGAATAAATTGTATCAGTATCATTTACAGGAATTGGATTCAATAATTTTTTTCTCTTTTTTTTAAAAATTTTATTTTTTACCTGAATTTTAGTATTTCCTATTTGAATTTTTATTTCATGAATGTCAGATCCAGAAATAAATTCAATCAGAGATTGAATATCTTTTAAATTCATAAAATCATTTTAAAAATAAAAATAAGAAGAAAGATTGATTTACTTTATTTCTTATTTTTATTCATTTTTAAAATGATTTTACCTCTATAAATCAAGTTGTTATCATCCCAATAAGCATGATGATACAAATGTTTTTTCTTTGTTAAAGAACATTGTCCTAATAAAGGAGCTTTGATTTTTAAATGTGTCCTTCTTTTATTTTTTCTAGACTTAGATTGTCTTCTTTTAGGATGTGCCATTATTATTTAATTATTTTTTTGTTTCGTTTGAATAATAGGATTCCAAAAATAATTTTTTTTATCTTTATTATGGTTAAAATGGATGTTTATTTTTTTATTTTTTTTAATTATTATTATGATTCGTAAACAATTAACTAAACGTAATAAGAATTATTCCAAATGGTATAATGAGATAGTTGTTAGATCTGGATTAGCGGAATTTTCAGGAGTTCGTGGATTTATGATTATTAAACCATATGGGATTTCTATATGGGAAATCATAAAAAAAAAATTAGATAAAATGTTTAAGGAAACTGGACATAAAAATGTTTATTTTCCTTTATTAATTCCAAAATCTTTTTTTTCTAAAGAAAAACAACATATTAAAAGTTTTTCTAAAGAATGTGCTGTAGTTACGCATTGCAAATTGAAAAAAAAAATAAATCAAGAAGAATTGATAATAGATTCACAATCTAAATTAAAAGAAGAATTAATTATACGACCTACTTCTGAAAGTATCATATGGAAGACTTATAGACGTTGGATACAATCTTATAGAGATCTTCCGATTCTTTTTAACCAATGGGGAAATGCTGTGAGATGGGAAATGAGAACGCGTTTATTCTTAAGAACTTCAGAATTTTTATGGCAAGAAGGACATACAGCACATTCTACTAAAAAAGAAGCAATAGAGGAAACTGAAAAAATATTAAATATTTACACTAATTTTTCTAAAAATTTTATGGCAATCCCAGTATTACAAGGGATCAAGCCTTATATGGACAAATTTTCTGGATCTGAAACTACATATTGTATTGAAGCTCTTATGCAAGATGGAAAAGCATTGCAAATAGGAACTTCTCATTTTCTGGGGCAAAATTTCTCAAAAGCTTTTGATGTCAGATTTACTAATTTCAATGGAAAAAAAGAATATGTGTGGTCTACATCTTGGGGGATTTCTACAAGATTAATAGGAGGATTAGTTATGTCGCATTCTGACGATCATGGATTAATTATACCTCCAAAAATAGCTCCTATTCAAATAGTTATAATACCAATATATAAAAATAAAAAAGAATTAAGTAAAATCAGTGATATTATAGAAAAAATTCAAAATGTTCTGGAAAAAAAAGGAATCAGTGTTCAATACGATAACAGAGAGATTTTTACTCCAGGATGGAAATTTCATGAATACGAAATGAAAGGGATCCCTATCCGAATTAGTATAGGATTATATGAAGTAAAACATGAAAAAGTAGAAATTTTTAGAAGAGATACATATGAAAAGATGTATGTTTCTTGGAATTGTTTAAAAGATTTTATTCCAGAACTTCTTGATAAAATACAAAAAAATATTTATAAAAAAGCTTTACAAAGAACAGAAGAATGTACATTTATTTCAGATCATTACGATGATTTTAAAAAAAAAATAAATACTCCCGGAGGTTTTATTATTTCTCATTGGGATGGAACAATAAATACAGTGAAAAAAATTCAAGAAGAAACAGAAGCTACTATACGTTGCATTCCAATTCATAATAAGATTGAAATAGGAAAATGTATTTATTCTGGAAACCCTTCTAATCAACGTGTGATATTTGCAAAATCTTATTAAATGTTTTTTAATTTTCCTTTGAATTCTTCTATTGAGAAATAGTTTTTTTTTCGGAGAATTGAAAAAAATTCGTTTTTCAATCTATCAAATACTTGAATTCCTTCTCTCAAAAATTGTGTTCCTACTTGAACTGCAGAAGCTCCGCATAATATATATTCAAAAACATCTTTTCCAGAACAAATTCCTCCACATCCAATTATATAAATATCTTTTCTAAGGTAATTGTAAAATCTACGAACGTTAGCTAATGCAAATGGTTTTATCACACTTCCTCCTACTCCTCCAAACCCTTCTTTTGGATGAATTACTGTTGTTTCATTCATTCTATCAATGAAAATCCCGTTTGGCAAACTATTAATACAAGTAACAAAACAAATAGGAAACTGATTTAAAATCAAAGCTATTTTTTTGATGTGAAAATCCTCAAAATAAGGAGGTAATTTTACTCCTAAAGGTTTTTTAGTTAATTCAAATAGGTTTTCTAGAAAATCAGAAATTTTATAAAAATCATATCCCAATATATTTTTTTTTTCAACAAGATTTGGACAAGATAGATTTAATTCTACAGCATTTATTTTTGAAAGATTTGCTTTAAGAATAAGTTTATAATTTTCTTCTATAGAAAGTCCTGATATAGATAAAAAAAAAGGCTTTCTAGATTTTTTTTTTTCTAAAAAATTTAAGTAAAAATCTATCCCAAGATTTGGGAGGCCCATAGAATTTATACTTCCTATATTCCATTCAAAATATCTTGGAGGAGGATTTCCTTCTCTTGGAATGAGAGTACAACTTTTTGTAACTACTGCTCCAGAAGAACTCTCCATAATATCAGAAAGTTCTTTCTCAGTAGAACAGAGAACTCCTGATGCGTTCATAATACAGGATGAAAGTTTAATTCCATTTATGGAAGAAGAAATATCTATTTGTTTTTTCATGAAACATGAAATTATTCAAAATAAATATACAAATTTAAAAAGGATAAAATTTTTAACTTTACAAATACAGTATTTTGATTATGACATGAAAGAAAAAGAACAGTTTTTTTTAAAAATTTACAATCTGGGAATTATTAAGTTTGGAAATTTTACATTAAAAAGCGGAATGACTTCTCCAATATATATAGATTTTCGTCCGATCGCTTCTAGACCAGACTTATTAATTAAGTTATCTGACTTACTCCTCAATGAGGTTCCAGCTCATACATTTGAACTAATTTGTGGAGTTCCATATGCAGCTCTACCGATAGCTACCACTTTATCATTAAGGGCGAATATTCCTTTGATTATTAAAAGGAAAGAAAATAAAGGATATGGGACAAAACGAATGATAGAAGGAATTTATAAAAAAGGCCAAAATTGTCTCCTTATAGAGGATGTGATTACTAGTGGGGATAGTTTGTTAAAAACTGTAATAGAGATTGAAAAAGAAGGATTGATCATAAAAAATATTCTATCTATTCTTGATCGAGAACAAGGTGGAATAGAAAACATAAAAAAAAGAGGATATAACATCAGAACTTTATTTTGTATAGGAGAAGTTTTAAAAATGCTCGATAAGAAACATCTTTTAAAAAAAAAAGAAATCCATATAATAATTCAATTCTTTAAAAAAAGAAGAAAAAATTTTCAAGAAAAACGGATTTCTTATGAAGAAAAAAAAGAAAAAATTTCTCATCCTATAGGAAAAAAACTTCTTGATATAACATTGAAAAAAAAAACAAATTTGATAGTATCAGCAGATTTAATATCCACTTCATCCATATTAAAATTAGTGAATTCTATTGGTGATAGAATTTGTGGATTAAAACTTCATGTAGATATTATTAATGATTTTTCTATTTCATTCATAACATCTCTTAAAAATATTTCTATAGAAAAAAAATTTTTACTATTTGAAGATAGAAAATTATGTGACGTAGGGCCTACAAACAATCTTCAACTCCATCATGGAGTACACAAAATTTCTTCTTGGGCGGATATTATTACTGTACATGTTATTGCTGGAAGTGCAAGTATAAAAAATTTGAATATTTCTTCCAAAATAGGGTTAATTACTGTGTCGGAAATGTCTTCTTATGGAAGATTATCAGATGATAATTATATAAGAAAAGCGTTAAATATTTCTTTGAATAATCCAAAAGTAATTGGAACTGTAGCACAAAGAAAAGTAGATGATAGATTATTATTGTTTACCCCTGGAATCCATTTTTCTGAATCAAAAAAAAACAAAGAAGGTAATACATATATTCATCCTAAACAAGCTTTTGAAAAAAATAAAAGCGATTTTATCATAGTTGGAAAAGCAATTTATCAATCTAAAAATCCAAAAGTAGCTGCAGAACAATATAGACATGCAGGATGGAAAGCTTATGAAAAAGGACTTTCAAAAAAAAATTCATGATACTGATCATATTTTTGTTTAATTTGTATAGTGAGAAATAGACTTATATGATTTTTAATCATCAAAAAAAACTCTTTTTAAACTTTTAAAAAATTTTTGAATAAGTTTTGAATATGAAATGGATAAACTCATTAATCAGTTGTTTTATGATCCTTTTTAGTATTATAGATATACTCGGAAATGCTCCTATAATTATGGGGTTTAAATCTAAAGGAAACATTATAGATACTAAAAAAGTAATAGTTACTTCTCTTGTTATTTTTTTATCTTTTTTATTCTTAGGACAACCTATGCTAAAAATTATTGGAGTTGATGTGAACTCTTTTTCTGTTGCAGGATCCATTGTCTTGTTCCTAATAGGATTGGAAATGATCTTGGGAGTAGATATTCATAAAGTAACAGAAAATGCACAAACTTCCATAGTTCCAATAGCTTTTCCCCTGATAGCTGGGCCCGGATCTTTAACCACTTTAATTTCATTAAGAACAACTTATAATGTATACATTATTCTTTTATCACTCATTCTTAACATGATAGTAGTTTATTTTGTCATAGATAGATGTGATTTGATAGCTAAAAAAATAGGAAAAAATGGATTGGATGTATTAAAAAAAATATTTGGAATTGTATTATTGGCATTTTCAGTGAAAATTTTCGGAGCTAATGCAGGACAATTATTTCAACAAGGATAATCAAAATAGATCAATAGACAAGAAGTAGGAGTAGGAGTCGATAGACGACTCCTACTCCTACTTCTATTAGGAAATTTTTTCTTCTAATATTTCAGAAAAAATTTTTTTAACAGATTGATTTATATCTTCAAATGTAGGTAAAAGAAATCCTCTATAAGAAAAAATAATCTGATAAGTTTTTTTATGAATACTGAATTCTATTTTTTTTTCTAAAAGATATTTATTTAAAAAAAATGAAGCTCTTAATAAACGTTTTATTCTATTTCTGTGAATAGCTTTCTTAAAGCTTTTTTTTTTCACTAAAGTTCCAACCAAGTCTATTTTTTTATTTTTCGAATTTATTTCCTTTTTAGAGAGTAGCACAAAAGCAGAAATAGGAAATTCTGAAAAAATTGTTCCATATTTCATTATTGTATAATGCACGTTTTTTTTTTCATTTTTATTCATACATAAAAATTAATAATCAATCATTCATAAATTCTTCTAACTTAGACACCATTCCTATAGGACCGCAAATGAATGGTGTTCTTTGATGTAGATTTCTTGGTTTTATATCTAAAATCCGTTTTTTTCCATCAGATGCTTTTCCCCCAGCTTGTTCTGTTAAAAACGCTATAGGATTGCATTCATATAGCAATCTCAGTTTTCCACAAGGAAAATGAATTGTTTCAGGATAAATGTAGATTCCTCCTTGAATCATGTTTCTATGAAAATCTCCTACTAGGGATCCTATATATCTTGCAGTATAAGGACGGTTTTCTTTTTTTTCTTGACAATATCTTATAAAGTTTCTAATCCCATCAGAAAATCGTGCATAGTTCCCTTCATTAATAGAATAAATCTTTTCTATTTTTTTAGGAAAATGAAGATCAGGATGTGATAAATAAAAAGTTCCTAGAGAAGGATCCAAAGTAAATCCATGGACCCCATTACCTGTAGAATACACTAAAATTGTAGAAGAACCATAAATAATATATCCTGCAAGGATTTGTTTATTCCCTCTTTGCAAAAAATCTTCTATTGTTAACTCCATTCTAGTAGGAGTTTTTCTAATATAAACTGAAAATATAGTTCCAATAGGAATATTTACATCTATATTAGAAGATCCATCAAGTGGATCTATCAAAACAATATATTTGCTGAGATTATTATTCTCGTTTTCTTTTTCTCCTATAATTATAAAATCTTTACTTTCTTCCGAAGCTATTCCACAAACTACATTTCTGCTTTTAAATGATTCAATAAAAGCCCTATGTGCAAAATTATCCAATTTTTGCTGAGTTTCTCCTTGTATATTAGTCATTCCAGAACTTCCCATAATCTCTTCTGTCAACCCAGCTTTATTGACTTCTTTATTAATAGATTTAGCCGCTAGTTTGATAGAACTAAACAGTCTTAATAAAGCCTCTTTAGAATATAAAAATTTATCCCGATTCTCTATAATAAATTCTCCTAATGTATACATGATGATGTAAACAAATTTGATTTTTATAAAATCATAAAAATATCAGTTCTCCTAGAGAAAGGAAAAGATTTAGAAATATTTAATCAAATAATTAGACATTTAAAATAAAAAAAAATTCTAAATTTTTCTCTTTTAGAGAGCTGAAAATTCATTCAAAACTAATAAAAAATAAAGAAAATTTTTTTTGTAACTAATACCAAACTAAATCAATCACACATTATGAATTTTATATACTTTTAATAATTTTATCATCTTATTAATTTGATGAAAATCATACAAATATTATTGATATTATTATGGAGAATATGGTTTTTTTTAATAAATATTTTTTTAGTTCCACTATGGGCTGGAGCATCTATTCCATTTCTTTTTAAAGATAAATATTATCCAATTGCATATTGGTTTCATCAAATGTGGGCTAGAAGTAATTTGTTTCTCATGGGATTCTGGTATGTATTAGAAAAAGATGAAGAAATATTAGATAAAAATAAACAATATGTAATCATTAGCAATCATACTTCTATTATGGATATAATGTTAATTTATTCTTTAATGAGAAATCATCCGTTAGTTTTTGTAGGAAAAGCGGAATTAGCTAAACTTCCTTTTTTTGGATTTGTTTATAAAAAAAGTAATATATTAATAGACAGAAAGAGTCTATCAAGTTGTATTCAAGTATTTAAGGAAATACAAGAAAAAGTAGATTCTGGAAAAAGTATTTGTATTTTTCCAGAAGGAGGAGTTCCAAATACGTCTATCTTTTTAGGTCATTTCAAAAGTGGAGCGTTTTTCATTGCTATAAAAAAAAAAATATCTATTATTCCATTTACTATAGCTGATATCAAAACAAAATTTCCTAGTTATTCCATTATAAAAGGATTTCCTGGAAAAATAAGAATTAAACAACATTCCTCTATTTCAACAAAAAATCTATCTTTGAAGGATAAAAATTTTTTAAAAGAAAAATGCTTCAATTTAATAAAAAATCAATTAAAAAAGTTTGAACGTGAAAAAATAATAAATCAATGATTTTTTTAGAAAAAAAAAAGAAAAAAAAATTCATCTTTATACAGATGGATCATCCAAAGGAAATCCTGGCCCTGGAGGGTATGCAATTTTCATAGAAATTGTTGGAACATCTTATAAAAAAGTAATTTCTGAAGGATTTAGATACACTACCAATAATAGAATGGAATTACTAGCTGTGATAGTTGGATTAGAAGAAATTACGAAAATAAAACAAAACATAATTGTATTTACAGATTCTAAATATATAGTCAATACTATTCAAAATAATTGGATTTATAAATGGAAAAAAAATAATTTTTACAAAAAAAAAAATGTAGATCTCTGGACTAGATTCTTAGAAATCTTTCAAAAACATTTGATTCTATTTCAATGGATTAAATCTCACAATAATCACCATATTAACAATTTCTGTGATAAATTATCTGTGGAAGCTTCAAAAAGTAAAAATCTAAAAATAGATTATGAATATGAACAACAAAATAAAAAAGTAAAAAAAAATATAAAATAGAAAAACTAAGAGGAGGAAAAGTGAGTCATTCTTTGTCTAATTATTTCATAAAGTATAATAGACATAGCCTGACTAACATTTAGAGAATCTATATGACCAAACATAGGAATAGTTATGATTTTATGTGCTTTTTCTATCCAAAAATCTGACACTCCTTTGTTTTCTGAACCTAAAACAATCGCCAAATGTGAAGAAAATTGATTGGTATATAATGTAATGGATTTTTTTTTATGAAATCCTGCAACTACAATTTCTATTTTTTTTTTTTTTAACCAAGAAAAAATTGATTTTGGTTCTTCTATAAAAATCTTTGTTGTAAAAATACTTCCTAAACTACATCTGATTACATTAGCATTAAAAATATATGTTTTTATATTGCATAATATAATAAAATGAACTCCTGCAGCATCTGCTGTTCTTAAAATAGCACCTAAATTTCCAGGTTTCTCTATTCCATCTAATATAAGAATAAATGGATTATTGGGAATTTTTATTATCTTTTTCAATTTTCTTTCAGGAGAGTTATTTTTAAATAAGGAAATAATTCCTCCTGAATTTTTCCTATATACTAATTTTTGAAATACTCTTTTATTTATAAAAGTAACAACATTTTTAAATGATTTAATCGTATTATATTTATGAAATATTTCCTTATATATAAATATTTTTATAGGAATGTATTTTCCTTTTATAGCCATTTCAAACTCTTGGATGCCTTCTACAAGAAACATTTTCATGGAATTTTTTCTATAAATTTTTATTAATTTCTTAATTATTATATTCCGTGAACTATTATTATATATCATTTTTTTGAAAAAAGTTAACATGATGAATTATTATAATAAAATTTATAAAAAAAAATATGATAAAGATTATATGAACATAGCTATAGAATGTGCACAATTTTCTTATTGTAAAAAAAAAAAGTAGGCGCTGTTATAGTCAAAAATAATCAGATTATATCTGATGGATATAATGGAACTCCAAGTGGATTCGATAATCTTTGTGAAGATGAAAATGGAGAAACAAAATGGTATGTTTTACATGCAGAAGCAAACGCGATACTAAAAATGGCATCATCTTCAAAATCTTGCAAAGGGGCTTCTTTATATATAACACATGCTCCCTGTAAAGAATGCAGTAAATTAATTCATCAATCTAAAATCAAAAGAGTTGTATATTTACATCAGTATAAGAAGTATACAGTGGTTGATGGATTGAATTTTTTAAAAAAATTGAAAATAGTTATAGAACAACTGATCTTGGATTAGAAATCCTCTTTTTTTTCTTTCTAAACTAAAAAAGAATCCTTAAATAAAAAAAAAACACCCAGATGGCGAAACAGGTATACGCGCTGGACTCAAAATCCAGTGATCTAACATCATGCGGGTTCGAATCCCGCTCTGGGTATTATTATGTGTATGTATTTTTTGATTTCAAAATAAAAAATATCTTTGAGAAAGAGGTAAGATATCTGATGGAGGAGAAGTAATTTTTTCTCCATCTATAAAAACACTATAAGTTTTTGGATCTACTTCTAAACACGGAGTGACACTATTTAATATCATATCTTTTTTAGATAAGGACCGGCATCCTTTTACTATTTTAATTTTCTTTTTTATTTCATTTTTTTCAAAAAATCCATTATTCATCGCATTGAATGAAACAAAAATACTACTCAATTTTGGTTCAAAAAAACCAAACATTTTACGATACATAAATGGTTGGGGGGTAGGAATTGTCGCGTTTGGATCACCTATACTTGCGTACACAATCATACCGCTTTTTATTACTAATTCCGGTTTAACTCCAAAAAAAGAGGGTTTCCATAGCACCAAATCAGCCATTTTTCCATGAGATATTGAGCCTATATATTCTGAAATTCCATGAGTGATAGCTGGATTTATTGTATACTTTGAAATATATCTCTTGACTCTAAAATTATCATGGTGATAATGATCTTTGTTTAAAGCGCCTCTTTGTTTTTTCATTTTATCAGCTGTTTGCCAAGTTCTTTTCACTACCTCTCCAATTCTACCCATAGCTTGAGAATCAGAACTGGTCATACTAATAGCTCCTATATCATGTAGGACCCCTTCCGCGCTAATAGTTTCAGATCTAATACGTGATTTAGCAAAAGCAATATCTTCGGGAAGATTAGAGTCTAAATGATGACATATCATAAGCATATCTAAATGTTCATCTATAGTGTTAATAGTATAAGGTAAAGTTGGACTAGTTGAAGACGGTAAAACATTCGAAACAGATATAACTTTTAACAAATCCGGGGCATGTCCTCCTCCTGCACCTTCTGTATGATAAGTGTGAATTGTACGATTTTTAAATATTTTTAAAGTATCCTCAATATAACCTGATTCATTCAATGAATCAGTATGAATGTTAACTTGAATATCTAATTTTTCTGAAACATTTAAACATTGATCTATGACATATGGTGTGCACCCCCAATCCTCATGAATTTTTAACCCCCCTGCTCCAGCTTCTATTTGTTCTATTAATGCTTCGGAATGAGAACTATTTCCGCTAGCTAAAAAAATAAAGTTTATAGGAATATGATCTGTACTTCTTAACATTCTTTGAATATTCCATACGCCTGAAGTGCAATTAGTAGCTATTGTTCCTGTAGCTGGGCCAGATCCTCCTCCAATAATAGTTGTAGTTCCATTTTCTAACGCTACTTCAAATAACTGAGGACAGATATAATGAACGTGACAATCAACAGTTCCAGTTGTAACAATCATATTTTCTGAAGAAATAACTTCAGTTCCAGCTCCAATATACATATTGGGGGTAACTCCATCCATAAAATGTGGATTTCCAGACTTTCCAATTCCAACAATGACTCCGTTTTTTATTCCAATATCTGCTTTTACAATTCCCCAATGATCAATAATTATTGCGTTAGTTAATACTAAATCTAATCCTCCTTCTTTACTTGTTGCAAATGGATATTGACCCATTCCATCACGGATCACTTTTCCTCCTCCAAAAACACATTCATCTCCATAAACAGTATAATCTTTTTCAATTTCAATCCACAAGGATGTATCTCCTAAACGGATTTTATCTCCTTT
The DNA here is from genome assembly GCF_014251375.1 of Blattabacterium cuenoti. Taxonomy (NCBI): domain Bacteria; kingdom Pseudomonadati; phylum Bacteroidota; class Flavobacteriia; order Flavobacteriales; family Blattabacteriaceae; genus Blattabacterium; species Blattabacterium cuenoti. Next base: position 142,676 of record NZ_CP059187.1, read on the forward strand.
TGTAGGGCCATACATCCTTGCATAGGATTCTCTATCTATTTTTTTCATATTCTTGTATTTTCTTTTCCAGAAAATCCATAAATTTTTCGACTTCCTCCTATTTTTACTAATGTCACTTCTTTTGTTTTACCAGGCTCAAAACGAATAGATCTTCCTGAAGGAATATCTAATCTATACCCTTTAGTTCCATTTCTATCGAAATGAAGTGCAAGATTTGTTTCATAAAAGTGAAAATGAGATCCTACTTGTATAGGACGATTTCCGGAATTCAAAACCACTCTTTCTATACGCGATCTACCAGGTAATAAGAGTATATCCTTTTTAACAAGATCATATTCTCCTGGGATCAGGTTGTTTGTTGTATCATTTTTGTTGATTATTATTGTTTTTTTTCCTTTTTTCTTCTCATTCTTAATATGTATAGTAACTAGTTTTGTTCCATCAGGAAAGGTAGCTTCTACTTGAACATTATTAAGCAATTCATACACACCATCCATTACTTGTTTCTCGTTTAAAATACTTTCTGCTTCATTCATAAGTTCTTTTACTGTTTTTCCATCACGAGCGCCTTCCATGACATAACTTGTAATCAAAGACACAGATTCAGGATAGTTTAATTTTAACCCTCTTTTCAAACGTTTTTTTGCTAATTCTCCAGCCATATGCAGAAGAATTTTTTCCTTTTCATAAAAAGTTAAGTGCATAGCATAGTAAGTTTTATTTATTCTTCAAAAACAATTCAACTTTTTTGGATAAAGTTATGAAATATTACAATAAATTAAATTTAAATTATATTTTTTGAAAAAATTTTGAATTCAAAAAGAAACTGAAACATATTTTATTTCGATTTTTTTCCTAGAACTATAAAAATTTTTGAAAAACAATAATCTTAATAAATAGTTTATAGAAAAATGATTCTAAAAAAATAAAAGATATTGTTTATTACATAATAAAGAATCATTTCTCTATAAATTATCATTATTTTTGTCGTCATCTAATAAAATAGATAGCTTAGATAGTTAGATAGGGGGAAAATTGTAATAAATTAATAAAAATGCAAGTTTTAAAATTTGGGGGGAGTTCTGTCGCTTATTCTGATTCCATAAAACGTATTTGTTCTTTATTAAAAAAAAAACCAAAAGGGAGGTATGCTATTGTTGTATCAGCATTAGGTAATATTACCGATAAATTGATACAATGTGGAAAATTAGCTTCTGAAAGAAAAAATATTTACAAAAATATTTTAGAAGAAATAGAAATTCGTCATCTTAATATAATAAGAGAATTATTTCCAATAACGGATCAAAGTTATTTAATCAGTTGGATAAAAAAAAATATCAATGATTTAGAAAGTTTATGTGATGGAATTTTTCAAGTAGAAGAGATTTCCAAACGTTCTCTAGATAAAATAATGAGTTTTGGAGAATTGAGTTCTTCTTTTCTTATTGCAGAAAAATTAAAAAAATCTGGATTAGACGCCATTTGCAAAGACAGCAGAGATTTAATTATCACAGATTCTCAATTTGGATGTGCACAAGTTGATTTTATTACTAGTAATCACTATATTGTTCAATTTTTCCGTGAAAAAACATCAGAATATATCGTCCTTCCCGGATTCATAGGAGGAACTTTAGAAAATGAAACTACTACTCTTGGAAGAGGCGGTTCTGATTATACTGCATCTATTTTAGCTGCTGCAATATCTGCTAGTTTACTTGAAATTTGGACAGATGTAAGTGGAATGATGACAGCTAACCCAAAAATAGTGAATCAAGCTTTTCCGATTAAAGAAATTTCTTATGAAGAAGCCATGGAATTATCTCATTTTGGAGCAAAAGTTATTTACCCACCAACTATACAACCAGCTATGAAAAAACACATTCCCATACAAATTAAAAATACTTTTTCCCCTTTAGATCCTGGGACATTAATCTATATTAGAAAAAAAACAAATATTAGTCAACCGGTTACAGGAATTTCCGGAATTCAAAATTTAGCTTTACTCACTCTTGAAGGAAGTGGAATGGTTGGAGTTCCAGGGTATTCTAAACGGTTGTTTGAAGCTTTATCACATGAGAAAATCAATGTGATTTTTATCACACAAAGTTCTTCAGAGCATTCAATCACAACTGGAATTCATGAAATGGACATTATAAAAGCAAAGACTGTGATAGATAGTGAATTTGCTCAAGAAATCCATAAAAAATGTATTGATCCGTTAAAAATAGAAAAAGATCTTTGTATAATTGCAGTAGTAGGAGATAACATGAAAAATCTTCATGGAACAAGCGGAAAAATGTTCTCTTCTTTAGGAAGAAATAGTATCAATGTTAGAGCTATAGCACAAGGATCTACGGAAAAAAATATATCAGCAGTTATTCAAAAAACTGATTTTAAAAAAGCTTTAAACACTTTGCATGAAGCTTTTTTTGAAAGGCCTCCAAAACAAATTAATCTTTTCATTTGTGGAGTTGGAAAAGTAGGTAGTAAATTGCTTGAACAAATCAATCAACAAAAGAATTATTTGCTTGAAAAATTAAAACTTCAAGTTAGAATTATTGGATTAGCCAATAGTAAGAAAATGTATTTTCATGATAAGGGAATAAATTTATGCAAATGGAAAGATCATTTAAATGAGAATGGACATAAAATGAATATTTTATATTTTATGGAAAAAGTATGGAAATTTAATCTAAGAAACAGTTTATTTGTAGATAATACAGCTAGTGAGGAAATGGCGATGACTTACGAAAAATTTTTAAAAAATGGAATGGGAGTTATTACTTGTAATAAAATCGCCTGTTCTTCTGATTACAATCATTATAAAAAATTAAAAACTCTTTCTAGACATTTTAAGTCCCCTTTTTTATTTGAAACTAATGTAGGGGCTAGTCTTCCTGTAATAAGCACTCTCAATGATCTTATCAATAGTGGAGATAAAATTAAAAAGATAGAAGCTGTATTATCCGGAAGTTTAAATTTTATTTTTAATCATTTTATTGGAAAAAAATCTTTTTTAGAGGTAGTAAAAGAAGCACAATCAAAAGGATATACAGAACCAGATCCTAGAATTGATTTGATTGGATTAGATGTCATGCGAAAGATCCTTATTTTAGCAAGAGAATGTGGTGAAACTATAGAACTTATTGATATTCAACAAAAAAAATTCCTTCCTAAAAGTTGTTCAAATGCAATTTCTATAGAAAAATTTTATCAAGAACTACATAGCCACAGAGATTATTTTCTAAATATAAGAAAAAAAGCAGAAGAAAAAGAAAAACGCTTGCGTTTTATAGCTCGTTATGAAAATGGAATTGCTTCTGTTGGATTAGAATCAGTTCAAAAAAGCCATCCCTTTTATCAATTGGAAGGAAAAGATAATATGGTTTTATATAATACATCTCGTTATGCGGAACAACCTCTAATTATAAAAGGTGCTGGAGCAGGTGCAGAAGTCACTGCATCTGGTGTCTTTTCTGATATTATTAAAGCTACTAAATAAAATGAAGGGTATAAAAATTTTTTCACCAGCTACTGTCGCAAATTTAGCTTGTGGGTTCGATGTTATTGGATTAGCTTTAGAGATTCCAGGAGATGAGATTTTTTTATACAAATCAAATAATCCTGGAATCCGGATTAATAGAATAATATATGGAGATTCCTTTTCATTACCTAATGATCCAAAAAAAAACGTTGTTTTTGTAGCTTTACAGTCTTTATTAAAAAAGTATCAACAAAAAAAATTTGATACTAAAAAAGTGGGATTTGAAATAGAATTAATTAAAAATATCCATCCAGGAAGTGGAATAGGTTCCAGTGCTGCTAGTGCTGCTGGAGTTGTTTTTGGAGCAAACATATTACTAGGAAAACCGTTTAGCACCATGCAATTAATTCGTTTCGCTATGGAAGGAGAACGTTTAGCAAGCGGAACGGCTCATGCAGATAATGTAGCTCCTGCCATCATGGGAGGAGTGACTTTAGTAAGAAGTTATAACCCATTAGATATTATTAGATTACATACTCCTAATGAATTATGGGTTAGTATTATACATCCTCAAATTGAAATAAAAACATCGGATGCTAGAGAAATATTAAAGCAAAAAATATTGATGACAGATGCAATACGACAATGGGGGAATATTGGTGCCTTGGTTTCGGGATTATATAAAGAAGATTATGAATTGATCAGTAGATCTCTAGAAGATGTTATTGTGGAACCTATTCGGGCCATGTTGATCCCCGCTTTCTATGAATTAAAAATAAGATGTAAAGAAATAGGAGCTTTAGGTGGAGGAATCTCTGGATCTGGTCCTTCCGTTTTCATGTTAAGTAAAGGAAATCATATCGCAAAAAAAGTTACTAAAATGATGAATTGTGTTTATTCTCCATTAAAAGTTGATTATAAAACTTATACTTCTCCTATTAATAAACAAGGAGTAAAATGGTCTGAAATTTTTTCAGATAAGATAAGAAGGGATATATTCAACAAAATATAAAATTTTTTTTATGTTATATCACAGTTTAGAAAACCATAAAAGTCTCATTTCTTTTGAACGTGCTGTTTTAAGAGGATTAGCTCCAGATGGAAGTTTATATTTTCCAGAAAAAATACCTTTTTTAAAAAAAGAATTGATTCAAAACTTGCAAAAATATGACATAGATTCTCTCGCAATGGAAATAATCGCTCCTTATATTGGAAAAGAGATTCCTGAAGAATCTATCTATAGTATTATTCATAACACTTTAAATTTTTCTTTTCCATTACGAATAATTCATGATAATATCTATGTATTAGAGCTTTTTCATGGTCCTACTTTAGCGTTTAAAGATGTGGGAGCCAAATTTATGGCAGAATGTTTAAGCTTTTTTTGCAAAAAAATAGGTAAATCAGTTACTGTTTTAGTTGCAACCTCTGGAGATACTGGAGGTGCCGTAGCAAAAGGATTTCACAAAAAACCTGGAATAGAAGTTATTATATTATATCCATACAAAGGAGTTAGTTTATTACAGGAAAAACAGATTACTTCTTTAGGAGATAATATATACGCTTTAGAAATAGAAGGAGATTTTGACGATTGTCAAAATATAGTAAAAAAAGCTTTTTTAGACAAAGAAATTTTAGAAAAATATATACTAACTTCTGCAAATTCTATTAACATTGCAAGATGGATTCCTCAAATGTTTTATTATTTTTTATCTTATAGAAAAATAAGAGAAATAGAAGAAGAAAACAAAGAATTAATTTTTTCAATTCCTAGTGGAAATTTTGGAAATATTTGTGCAGGAATGCTTTCTGAAAGGATGGGGGTTCCTATAAAGTGTTTTATAGCCTCTACAAATATAAATGACACTATTCCTAGGTTTTTAAAAACTGAAAAATATCATCCTCTTTCAGTAAAAAAAACAATATCCAATGCAATGGATATATCAAATCCAAGCAATTTTTCTCGTATATGGTATTTATATAAAAAAAATATGAATCAATTACGTAAAAAATTATTTTCTTATAGCTTTACAGATGAAGAAACACTTTCTATTATAGAAATGGTTTGGAAGGAATACAAATATATGTTAGATCCACATGGAGCCATTGGGTATTTAGGGATTAGACAATACTTGCAAGAAGAAGTAAAGGATCCTTTAACGACATCTATTTTTTTAGAAACAGCTCATCCTATTAAATTTATAGATCATCTTCCGGTTTCTTTAAGAAAAGAGATTTCTGTTCCTGAACAATTTAAAATTCTTTTAGGTTCAAAAAAAAGAAAAACAATTCAAATTCCTAATACTTATAATATATTTAAAAATTGGTTAATAGAAAGAAGATCTTAATAGAAAAATATTCAAATTGCGATATCTCCTTTTATATGAGGAAAAGGGGTGTAATTTTTTAATTGAAAATCTTCAAAACGAAATTCAAAAATATTTTTGATTAAAGGATTTAAAATGATCTTCGGTAAAGATCTTGGAATCCGTTGTATTTGTAGTTTCACTTGTTCCATATGGTTATTATAAATATGTGCATCTCCTATAGTATGAATTAATTCTTTTTCCTTCAAATTAAGAACTTGAGATATCATTGTGAGTAATAAGGCATAGGAAGCAATGTTAAAAGGTAATCCAAGAAAAATATCTGCACTTCTTTGATATAATTGTAAAGATAATTGTTTTTTGTTAAGTACATAAAATTGAAAAAGTAAATGACAAGGTGGTAATCTCATATCTTTAATCATCCCGACATTCCAAGAAGAAACAATTAAACGTCGTGAATGTGGATTTAGTTTTATTTCTTCTATTACATTTTCTATTTGATCTATAAAATACCCATTATAAGTGGGCCATTTTCTCCATTGAAACCCATAAATAGGGCCAAGATCTCCAGATTCATTTGCCCATTCATTCCAAATAGATACTTTTTTTTCTTTCAAAAAACGGACATTCGTATCCCCTTTCAAAAACCATAATAATTCATAAATAATAGATCTGATGCTTAATTTTTTAGTAGTTAAAAGAGGAAACCCTTTTTCTAAATCAAATCTCATCTGGTATCCAAAGATACTTTTTGTTCCTATTCCAGTCCGATCCATTTTATTTATTCCATTTTTTAAGATATATTTTAATAAACTTAAATATTGTTTCATAGTACTAAAAAATATAAAAGAATAATAAGAAATTTATTTTTTTCATTTCAATTAAAAGTATTTTTGTGTACAAAATAATAAAAACATAACTATGAATCAAAAAGTACTCTTCTTTTCTACAAGAAGCGGATTAATACTCTCTGAGAGTATAGCGGATCATTATGGAAATTTTCTAGGAAAAGTTCGTTTTTTGAAATTTAGTGATGGAGAATATACTCCTTGTTTTGAACAATCTGTTCGTGGATCACGAGTATTTTTGATTGGATCTACTTTCCCCCCAGTAGACAATTTAATGGAATTACTTTTAATGTGTGATGCCGCTAGAAGAGCTTCTGCTCATAATATAACACTTGTAATTCCATATTTTGGATGGGCAAGACAAGATTATAAAGATAGACCTAGGACTCCTATTGCTGCAAAATTAGTTGCTAATCTTATGGTTGCTTCAGGGGCAACAAGAGTAATGACCATGGATTTACATGCAGATCAAATTCAGGGATTTTTTGATATTCCTGTAGATCATTTATATGCATCTAGAATATTTATAGATTACATTAAAAAATTGAATATAGATCAACTTACTATTGCTTCCCCAGACATGGGAGGTGCAAAAAGAGCCAGGAGTTATGCTGGATATTTAGGAACAGATGTAGTTATTTGTTATAAGGAGCGAAAAAAAGCAAATGAAATAGAATTTATGAATCTCATTGGAAATGTGAAAGAAAAAAATATAGTACTTATAGATGATATGGTAGATACAGCTGGAACTTTAACAGAAGCAGCTCTTTTAATCAAAAAACAAGGGGCTAAAAGTGTCCGTGCGGTAGCCACCCATCCCGTATTATCTGGAAATTCATATGAAAAAATAAAAGAATCAGTTCTTGAAGAATTGTTAGTAACCGATACTATCCCAATCAAAAAGAATGCTCATAAAATTAAAATTTTATCTTGCGCACCTCTATTTGCAGAAGTTATGCATTCTGTTCACAATGATGAATCAATAAGCAGTAAGTTTATAATTTAATTGAATAATTTCATCATATATATAAATGAAATGAAATATATAAATATATACGGAAAAAAAAGAAATGTAGGAAAAAAAGCTGTACATTCTATTCGAGTTTCTGGAGGAATTCCTTGTATTTTATATGGAAAAAGTATTAATACTATTCCATTTTGGATTTCATTAGAAGAAAATTTAAAAAAATTGGTATATACATCAGACGTATACTTGGTAAATCTTCAAATAGAAGGATGTGATAAAAATATCAATGCAATTCGAAAAGAAATTCAATTTGATCCTATTAGTGAAAAAATATTACATGTAGATTTTTGTAAAATAGAAAAATCTAAACCAATTACATTAGAAATTCCTATAAAATATTTTGGTAGACCTATTGGTGTATCTAAAGGGGGGGAATATTATTCCCCTATTCGAAAACTAAAAGTAAAAGCTATTCCTTCTGAATTTCCTGAATTTATAAAACTAGATATTAATTATTTGGATATAGGAGATAGAATCACAGTGAAAGATTTATCTTCAAAAAAGTATACTATTTTACATCCTTTAAATACCCTTTTAGCAAGGGTCAAACCATCTCGTATAATTAAAGAAACTCAAGATGAGAATAATAATAAAGAAGAAAAAGAAGATCAAAAACAAAAAAAGTAGGAGCAATATGATGAAAAATAATCTTTCTTGTTTCAAGGATGATAGATATTTTATGAAAATCGCTTTGGAAGAAGCTTTTACTGCATTTCATAAAGATGAAATTCCTATAGGAGCTGTTGTTATATATGAAAATTCAGTCATAGCTAAAGCTCATAATTTGACTGAAACTTTTGGGAATATAACGGCACATGCAGAAATGTTAGTGATCAATTTTGCATCTAATTTTTTAGGTCAAAAATATATCAGAGAATGTACTTTATATGTTACTGTAGAACCATGTGTGATGTGTGCAGGAGCATTGTTTTGGTCCCAAATTGGAAGGGTAGTGTGTGGAACAACAAATAATTCTAAAAGAGGATTTTTATATACAGGAATAAAATTACATCCTAAAACCAAATTTTCATCTGGTATTATGAAAAATAAATGTAAAAGTCTCATGCAGAAATTTTTTTTTTGAAAAGAAAAAAAATCATGAAAAAGAAAAATTCTGATGAATTTTAATGTAATGTTTTTTTTATTTTTTTTTATTTTTACCTGTTATTTTTAATTTTATAAAAATAGGGAGAGTCGTGGTAAATACAATTAGAAAAATGATCCATTCTAGATGATTTTTTAGTTCAGGAAAAGTTTGATCTAAATAATGTCCAGCTAGCATGATAGAAAAAGTCCAAGAAAATGCTCCAATAATATTATAAATCATAAATTTTTTAAAATCAATCCGGATAGCTCCTGCTACTATGGGAGCAAAAGTTCTAAACATAGGAAGAAATCGGCTTATAATCAATGCGGTAGTTTTATATTTATTATAAAATAATTTTGCTAGAATAAGATGTTTTTTTTTAAAAAAAAAGGAATCTTTTTTTCTATACAATAAATTCCCGGATTTATATCCTAACCAGTATCCTTGCATATTTCCAAGAATTGCAACACATGCAACAATTAAAATAATCACAAAAAATGGGACATTGTAAAAATTTTTACACAAATCTTTTCCGAATATTCCAGCAGTGAATAGCAAAGAATCTCCAGGTAAGAAAAAACCTATAAAAAAACCTGTTTCTGCAAAAACAATTGCTAAAAGAATAAATAATGCTGTATTCCCGAAATAGAAAAAAATCCATCTCGGATTAAACAAATGCTGAAAAAAATCCCATAAATCTGACATTTTATTGTGTACGAATATGATATACTAACTATCTTTAAAGATAAAGTTAAATATTTCCATTTTTTCTGTTGATTTATCTATTAAAAAAATAAATGCTTAAAATATTTTATTTTTACATATTATTGTAATGAAATGAAATGTGTATGAAATATTTTTATCATTTTGTTGAAATTTTAGGATGGAATGCTAATATATTTTTCATAATAATATCTTTCGTGATTTTAGCTTTTTTATTGTATCGAATCTTTCATTTTGTTGATTGATTATTGAATTATTCTCTACTATATTTCTACTATAATTATTAATATGGATCATCACAGAAAAATTCTCTTTTTTAATGAAGAGGCTTATAAAGAATTGAAAAATTATTTTTTCAATAATAAAAATCAAGTAGATATAAAGAATACATTTATTTTAGTAGATTATTGCACTTATAAACATTGTCTTCCAATTTTATTATCTCATATTAGCTCTTTAGAAGAATCTCATGTTATAAAAATTTCATCAGGAGAAAAAGAAAAAAATATTTATACCTGCATTCAAATATGGAAGAATCTAGAAATTTTTAAAGCAAATAGAAAGAGTTTAATTATTAATTTAGGAGGAGGTGTAATCACAGATATTGGTGGTTTTGTTGCTTCCATTTTCAAAAGAGGAGTTCGTTTTATAAATATTCCTACAACATTATTAGGAATGGTGGATGCTTCCATAGGATGTAAAACAGGAATCAATTTAGAATCTATAAAAAATGAAATAGGAACATTTTACTGTCCAGAACTTTTGATTATAGATACTAATTTTCTAAAAACTCTTCCTGAAAAAGAAATGATTTCAGGAATGGCCGAAATGTTCAAACATGGATTGATAGCAGATAAAAATTTTTGGATGGATATGAAAAAAAATCCAATGAAAAATAAATATAAAAATCAATGGAATCATTTAATCTATCAATCTATATTAATCAAAAATAAAATTGTGAAAAAAGATCCAAAAGAGAAAGGATTAAGGAAAATTCTTAATTTTGGACATACCATAGGTCATGCTTTAGAGAGCTATTTTATGAATTCAAAAAAAGAAAAACTTTTACATGGGATAGCGATTTCCATGGGGATGATATGCGAATCTTGGATTTCATATAAAATAAATGGATTATCAATAGATGATTTTAAAGAAATCAAATCTATTCTTTCTTCTGTAGTATTAGAAAAAGTTTCTAATCTAGAAATTGATAAACTATTCTTCATTATGGAACATGATAAAAAAAATGAAAAAAATAAAATTCAATTTTCCTTATTAAAAAAGATAGGAATTTGTTCTTACAATTGTCAAGTACCTTATTCCTTAATTAAGGAAAGTTTTTTACAAATACAAAAAAGTAAACTATAAAAAATATGTATATTCTTCAGAAGACAATAATAATCCATAAGAATAAAAAAATAAGATGAATGTGAATGAAGTAGAGAAATTAATTCCTATTAATATTGAAGATGAAATGAAATCATCTTACATAGATTATTCTATGTCAGTTATTGTGTCTAGAGCACTTCCTGATGCTAGAGATGGATTGAAACCTGTACATAGAAGAGTCCTCTATGGAATGTATCAATTAGGAATTTTTTCTAACAATTCTCATAAAAAATCAGCTCGTGTCGTCGGAGAAGTATTAGGAAAATATCATCCACATGGTGATATTTCTGTTTACGATACTATGGTTCGTATGGCACAAAAATGGACATTTCGTTATCCATTAATAGATGGACAAGGTAATTTTGGGTCCTTAGATTCAGATCCACCTGCTGCAATGCGTTATACAGAAGTTAGAATGAAAAAAATGTCTGAAGATATGTTATTGGATATAAAAAAAGAAACGGTAGATATGCAACTTAATTTTGATGACTCTTTAGAAGAACCTACTGTATTACCCACACGTATTCCGAATCTATTAATAAATGGTTCTTCTGGAATTGCAGTTGGAATGGCTACCAATATTCCACCTCATAATTTAAAAGAAACTATAGAAGCAATTTGCGCTTATATTGATAATAATGATCTATCTGTAGAAAATATTATGGAATTTATTAAAGCCCCAGATTTTCCTACTGGAGGAATTATTTACGGATATGATGGAGTTAAAGAAGCATTTCAAACAGGAAGAGGACGGATTGTACTCCGTGCAAAAGTTCATTTAGAAGAAATTCAGGAAAGACAATGTATTATTGTAGACGAAATTCCTTATCAAGTAAATAAATCAGAAATGATTTCGAAAACGGTTGGATTAATGAAAGAAGGAAAAATGGAAGGAATTTATCAAATTCGTGATGAATCGGATAGAAAAGGATTACGAATCGTTTATGTTCTTAAACAGAATACAAATCCAAATATATTGCTAAACAATTTATTCAAATATACTTCTTTGCAGACTTCTTTTAATGTTAACAACATAGCGTTAGTGAAAGGAAAACCAGTACAGCTAAATATAAAAGATTTTATTCGTCATTTCGTATCTCATAGACATGATGTAATTATTCGTCGCACCAAATACGAATTAAAAAAATTCAAAAATCGTGTTCATACTTTAATAGGGATTTTAACAACATTCAATCATTTAGACAAAATGATTGAATTAATAAAAAAATCTAAAGATCAAAATGAAGCTTGTGACAAGCTAATTGAAAAATTTCAATTATCTCAAAATCAGTCAAAGTCTATTTTAGACATGAGATTGCAAAGTCTTACATCTTTAGAACTTGAAAAAGTTAAAAAAGAATATGAAGAATTAATTAAAAAAATAGAATTTTTAAAAAATGTTTTAATCCACCATTCTATGAGAATGGAAATTATTAAAAAAGAACTTTCAGATATAAAAGAAAAATATAAAGATGAACGGCGCACAGAAATAGATTATTTAGGAAAAGAAGTAAATATAGAAGATTTAGTTGAAAATGAACAGGTTGTGCTTACTATTTCTCATGCTGGATATATTAAAAGAACTTCTTTGTCTGAATACAAGCGTCAAGGAAGAGGTGGAGTGGGAAATAGAGGGGCCAGTGCTAGAGAATTCGATTTTTTTAAACATCTTCTCATAGCTACCAATCATCAATATTTACTTTTTTTTACAGAAAAAGGAAAATGTTTTTGGTTAAGAGTTTATGAAATCCCTGAAGGATCTAAAACTTCTAAAGGAAGAGCAATCCAGAATATCATTTCTATTCAACAAGATGATAAAGTCAATGCCTATATACTCCTTTCTGGAAATCTTACCGATAAAAATTATGTTCAAGATCATTATGTCATGATGGTAACTCAAAAAGGGATCATTAAAAAAACATCTTTGGAAAACTATTCAAGACCCCGAAAAGATGGAATTAATGCCATTGTTATCCGTCAAGGAGATTCTTTATTAGAAGCAATTTTAACAAAAGGGAATAGTCATGTTTTTATCGCTTTAAAAAGCGGAAGAATCATTCGTTTTTCAGAAAAAAAAGTTCGTTCAACCGGAAGAGCTTCTTCTGGAGTAAAAGGAATTCATTTAAAAAATGAAAAAGACGCAGTAATTGGAATGGTATGTGTTGAAGAAAATGAGAAAGGACATCTATTGGTTGTTTCTGAAAAAGGTTTTGGAAAAAGATCGAATCTTAAAGATTACAGGATAACAAATCGTGGTGGAAAAGGAATAAAAACAATAAATATCACTCAAAAAACAGGAAATTTAATTTCTATCAAACATGTCACAGATCAAGATGATCTAATGATTATTAAAAAATCAGGTATCATCATTCGAATATCTGTATCAGATATACGAGTGATGGGAAGAGCAACTCAAGGAGTTCGATTAATTAACATCAAAAAAAATGATGAAATAGCTGATGTAGAAAAAGTTTATAAATCACCTATTGAATTTCATTAAAATCTTGAAAAATATTGACACTTTCTGAAATTTGTAAATCTTTTGATAAATCTTCTTTCCATTTTTTTCCTTCTAAATTTTCAGAATCATTTGAAAGTATTTTGTAAGAAGAAGAATGAGAAATTCTATATCTATATTCATTCAAATAATTTTTCAATTTTTTAAAATTTTCGATGTTCTTTTTTATTTTTAAATTTTCATAAAGAAACTCTTTCCAATTTAGAGGGACAGATTTGACCTTGAATAATTTATTTTCTAAAAGTTTTATAGTATTATGAATACTTATTAATAAGTTTTTGTTTTTTTTCAAACGATTTCTACTCCTTAACTTTATTTTTTCCAAGTTTTTTTTTCCTTTCCAAGGAGTACAATTTTGATATGAAATAGAGGAAATTTTATCCCATGACATAGGATTTATCTGATCTTTTTCCATTTTAAATATTTTTCCATCAATTGGAATGACTATATCTGAATTGACACCTTTCAATTGAGTAGAGCTTCCATTGATACGATAAAATTTATTTATAGTAAGTTTTACTATCCCCAATTCCTTACAATATAATAAGGGAAATCTTTTTAATGAAAACAAAGTTTGAACTGTTCCTTTTCCATAAGTTTGAGAACTTCCAACAATAATCCCTCTTTTATAATCAGATATAGATGAAGCAAGAATTTCGGAAGCAGAAGCGGATAACTCATTGACAAGAATCACAAGCGGTCCGTTCCAAATAGCTGAATGAGAAGCGTTTATTATAATATTTTTTCCCTGACGTTTTCCTATCTGTACAATTGGAACTTTTCCTAAAAAAAAACCAGCAATTTCCACAGCTGATTCTAAAGATCCTCCTCCGTTATTTCTTATATCTAAAATAATTCCTTGAACTTTTTCTCTTTTTAGTTCTTGAATTATTTTTTTTATATCTTGATCTGAATTCCTTACTTTTTTATTTTCAGGATGAAAATAAAATTCTGGTAAACAGATAAACCCATATTTTCTATTTTTTTCATCCAATATGATTGCACTTTTTGCAAAAATTTCTTTTTTTTCAATCACATCTCTCATAAGAACAACTTCTTCTATAGATCCATTCTTTTTTTGAATTGTTAATTTTACTTTACTCCCTTTTTTTCCTCTTATGAGAGGAAGAGAATATTCTAACAACATTCCTATAATATTCTTGTATTCTGAATTGGAATCTTTTGCTACTCTAATAATTTTATCTCCTATCTCTATCTTATTACTTTTCCATGCAGGGCCCCCTACTATAAGTTTCACTATTGTCGCATATCCTTTTTGATCTTGCAATTCTACTCCTATTCCTTCTGTTTGTCCAGATATTTCTAAATTGAAATTTTCCTTTTCTTTGTAAGAAAAGAAATGAGTATGAGGATCATATTGCGATATGATAGCATTTATGTATACCGAAAACCAATCCGATTCTTTTTTCATTTTTAATTTTCTAAAAAAATCAAGAATATTTTCTTCAACTTTTTTTCTAGATTCTTTTTCTTTTTTTAAGAATAAGTTTTTCCAAAAACTATCTGAATTTTTTAAAATATTTTCTTTTTGATTTTCTATTTCTGGAGTGAGGATTTCTACAAGAGTCAAATATTTTAAATATTTTCTCCATTCTTCAATCCATTCTTTTTCGTTTTTAGAATAAAACAATTTTCTTTCTCCAGGAATAAATATTTCTTTTTTATTGAAATCAAAAGGTTTTTTTAAGATTTTTAAACACAAATCTTCTCCTTTTTGAATTCGTTGATAGAAACGTTTCATTGTAACTTTAAAAAAAGTTGGATCTCCATTAATCCAATAATCATCTAATTTTTCTTTATAGAAAGAAAAATCATTCAAATCTTTTTGTAAAAAAAAATGTTTTTGAAAATCTAAATTGTCAAAATATTTTCTATATACTTTTTTTGAAAAATCATTGTTGATTTTAACAGGTCTAGGATGGAATAAATATAGTGTTTGATATATTTTTTTTAATATAATATGATGTGTTTCTTGTTCGCTTTTTGGAGAACAAAAGCTCAATAAAAAAGTAAAAATAAATCCAATTACTATATATTTTAACTTTCTAATTTTTTTACTGAATTCAAAATCTGATATCATCTTATTTTTAGATCAAAAGTCTAAAGATAGATTCAAATTATAGATTCTTTCTAAGAATAGAGAAAAAAATGAAAAAAAAACCAATTATTCTAGTTACAAATGATGATGGGATAATAGCGCCTGGAATTCGAACTCTCATTCATGTTATGAATTCTTTAGGAGATGTATATGTAATTGCTCCCAACAAACCTCAATCGGGAATAGCACATGCTATAACTATGGATACTGTTTTGCATTGTGATTCTGTAAAAATTGATGATGGAATTCAAAAAGAATGGAAATGTTCAGGAACTCCTGTAGATTGTGTTAAGTTAGCTATTAGTAAAATTCTTCCAAAAAAACCTGATATTTGTGTATCAGGAATCAATCATGGATCAAATTCTTCCATAAATGTTATGTATTCTGGAACAATTTCTGCTGTCATAGAAGCTGGAATAGAAGGAATACCATCTGTTGGATTTTCGCTTTTAGATTTCGATTGGAATGCAGATTTTGAACCTTCAAAAGAATATATCTGCAAAATTGTAAAAAAAATTCTTAATAATCCTATTCCAGAAAAAATTATTATTCTTAATGTCAATATTCCAAAATTGAAAAAAGAAAAAATCAAAGGAATTAAAATATGTAGACAAGCAGAAGCTAAATGGAAAGAAAATTTTGATCATCGTTATAATCCAAAAGGGAAATCTTATTACTGGTTAGTCGGAGATTTTGTTAATTTCGATAAAGAATTAGATACCGATGAATGGGCTTTGAAAAATGGATATATTTCTGTTGTCCCTATTCAATTCGATTTAACAGATTATCAGATCTTAAATATCTTAAGATCATGGAATTTTAAATAATACTAACTTTTAATAAATAATAAAAAAAAAGAAAAATCAATCTATATCCATTCATTTTCATTTAGAATGAAAAATACTATTATTATATGTCATCTTTAGAAGAATCTACTTTGAATCCAAATAAATTTCAAGATTTTGTTGGACAACGTAGCATTTTAGAAAATTTAAAAATTTTTATTCAAGCAACTAAAAGAAGAAAAGAAGCTTTAGATCATATTTTATTTCATGGTCCTCCAGGATTAGGAAAAACTACTTTAGCTCATATTGTAGCTAATGAATTATGTGTCAATATTACAGTGACTTCAGGTTCTGTTTTGGATAAACCAGGTGATTTGGCCGGATTACTCATTCATATGAATTTAAATGATGTTTTATTTATTGATGAAATTCATCGTCTTTCTCCAATAGTAGAAGAATATTTATATTCTGCAATGGAGGATTATAAGATAGATATTATAATAAATTCTGGTTCTAATGCAAGATCCGTGCAAATTGATTTATCTCCTTTTACTTTAATTGGATCAACGACAAGATCTGGATTACTAACAGCTCCTATTCGTTCTAGATTTGGAATCAATTGTCGTCTTACTTATTATAAAAAAGAATTATTAAAAGAGATTATACGTAGAAGCGCGAAAATATTAAATATTCCAATCACAGAAAAAGCGGCTTCTGAAATATCGAATAGAAGTCGGGGAACTCCACGTATTGCAAATTCTTTGCTTCGTAGAGTTCGTGATTTTGCTCAAATCAAAGGAAATGGAACTATAGATATAAATATTTGTAATCTAGGCTTAAAATCTTTGAATGTTGATAAACATGGATTAGATGAAATGGATAATAGAATACTGACATCTATTATTGATCATTTTAAAGGAGGGCCTGTAGGAATAAATACTATAGCTACAGCAGTTAGTGAAAATTCAGAAACTATAGAAGAAGTTTATGAGCCTTTTCTCATTCAAGAAGGATATTTAATAAGAACTCCTAGAGGAAGAAAAGCAACAATGTTAGCTTATCAACATGTTAAACGAAGAAACATAAAAAATAATCAACAAAAAAAATTAATATAATGAAAAAAATTATATATTTTACTGTTTATTTTGAAATTGAAAAAATTTTTTTATCATGCCTTCAAATGTAATTGTAGGCCTCCAATGGGGTGACGAGGGAAAAGGAAAAATCACAGATTTACTTTCTAAAAATTCGGATTATGTAATCCGTTATCAAGGTGGAAATAACTCAGGCCATTCTATTCATATTAAGAAAAATTATTTGATTCTTCATCTGATCCCATCTGGGGTTATATATCCGCATATTAAATGTATTATTGGCCCCGGAGTAGTAATAGATCCAAAATATTTACTTCAAGAAATTAAAGAAATAGAATCTATAGGAATCAATACATCAAAAGTATTTTTAGCAAAACGTGCACATATAACTATGCCTTATCATCGTTTATTAGATCAATACAAAGAAGAAGCTTTAGGGGATAGATCTATTGGGACTACACATCGTGGAATTGGGCCTACTTATGAAGATAAAATAGCAAGAATGGGGATCCGTGTATTGGATTTTTTAAATCTAAAAACTTTTTATAAAAAATTGAAAAATAATCTTGAATACAAAAATCAAATTATAACAAAAATATATAAAAGAAAACCTCTTTCTTTTGAATCTATATATGAGGAATATATAGAGTATTCCAAAACGCTTTTACCTAGAATTATAGATGCCGTTTATGAACTCCATGATGCTTTTAAGAAAAAAAAAAAAATTTTATTTGAAGGAGCTCAAGCAATGCTTTTAGACATTAATTATGGAACCTATCCATATGTCACTCCATCTTCTCCTTCTACAGGAGGAGTTTGTATAGGATCCGGAGTCCCTCCTATTTTTTTGAAAAATTTTATTGGAGTCGCAAAAGCTTATTGTACACGTGTAGGATATGGACCTTTTCCTACAGAAATTAAGAATCATATAAGTGAAATAATCCGTCAAAAAGGAAATGAGTATGGAGCAACTACAAAACGGCCCAGACGATGTGGATGGTTAGATCTTTTATCTTTGAAATATTCTTGCATGGTTAATGGAATTAATCATTTGATGATTACAAAACTTGATGTTTTAAGTGAATTAGAACTAATTAAAGTCTGTATAGGGTATAAAAATAATGGAAAAAAAATTCAATATTTTCCAGCAAATTTAAAAGAAAATATAGAAGCAATTTATGTAGATTTTACGGGTTGGAAAAGAAATATTTCTCATATTCAAGAATATGATGATTTACCAATAAATTGTAAAAAATATATTACCTTTATTGAAGGATATTTAGATTTAGAAATTCTATTGATTTCTATTGGATCTGAAAGAAATCAAAATATTATAAAAAATAAATCTTCCTTTTTTAAACTTTTTTCTTAAAAAAAATATTTCTTTTTGTGAAAGAATATAAAAATCCTTTAGTAGAAAGATATAGTAGTAAAGAAATGTTATATAATTTTTCCTATAAAAAAAAGTTTACTACTTGGAGAAAACTTTGGGTAACTTTAGCAGAAATACAAAAAGAATTAGGATTAAATATTAAGAAAGAACAAATACAAGATTTAAAAAAACATTTATATGATATAGATTGGGATAGAGTTTCTTTTTATGAAAAGAAATTCCGTCATGATGTCATGGCGCATTTATATGCTTTTGGAGAAAAAGCGGTTTTAGCTAAACCGATCATTCATTTAGGAGCTACAAGTGCATTTTTGGTAGATAATACGGATCTTATACTAATCCGTGATGGATTAGAAATTATACTGAATAAATTAATTAATATTTTATTTCGTCTTAGAAATTTTACTTTAGAATATCATAATACTCCTACATTAGCTTTTACTCATTATCAACCGGCACAATTGACCACTGTAGGAAAACGGTCATCATTGTGGATGCAGAGTTTACTTTTTGACATAGAAGAATTAGAATTTAGATTAAAGAATCTTTGTTTTAGAGGAGTGAAAGGAACTGTAGGAACAGCCGCTAGCTTTAAAGAATTATTTAATGGAGATTTACAAAAAGTAAAAAGTTTAGAAAAAAAGTTATCCAATAAATTTGGATTTAAAAATATTTTCTCGGTTACAGGTCAAACTTATGACAGAAAAGTAGATACACAAATATTAAATTTATTGTCTAATATTTCTCAGTCTTCTCATAAATTTAGTAATGATTTGCGGCTTCTACAAAATTTGAAAGAAATGGAAGAACCATTTGAAAAAGAACAAATTGGATCTAGTGCAATGGCTTACAAACGGAACCCTATTCGTAGTGAACGGATGGCATCTTTATCAAAATATGTCATTTCACTATCAAATAGTTCAGCAATGGTTGCATCAACTCAATGGTTAGAACGTACTTTAGATGATTCGGCAAATAGAAGATTGGTTATTCCCCAATCTTTTTTAGCAACAGATGCTATATTAATAATTTGGAATAATATTATAGAAAATATTGTTGTGTATCCGAAAATGATTCAAAAACATATAGATCAGGAGCTCCCCTTTTTAGCAACGGAATCTATTATTGTAGAAAGTGTAAAAAGCGGATCAAATAGACAAGAAATACATGAAAGAATCCGAATTCATTCTATGAATACAAATGAAAAAATAAAATTGGAAGGAAAAGAGAATGATTTTATTCAACGTGTTTTAAACGATAAAAAAATCCCCATTGATGAAAAAAAAATAAATCAAATGCTTGATTCTAAAAATTTTATAGGGTTTTCTTCAGAACAAACTTTAGAATTTGTTGAAAAACAAGTCAATCCAATACTAGATAAATTTTATCATTTTATTATTGATGATTATTCTAATCTGGATCTTAAAGTTTAGTCTATAATTTATTAAAATTAATAATGAATTTAAGGATTTATATACAGAAAAGAATTCCTTTTGATATTTTTTCAAGAAAATTATCGAGTGAATTGAAAGAGATGAATTTATCCTTATCTAAGTCTAAGGCCATTGTTTATCATACATATGATATTTTACACATAAAAAAAGAAATTTTTTTAGATAGTTTATATAAAATTTTTGTAGATCCTGTTACAGATATTTTTCATAAAAAGATACATCTAAAAAATCCCTATTTTTTTATAGAAAATATTCCAGGAATAAATGACCAACGTGCAGATGCTGCTATACAATGCATAAAAATTATAGATCCTTTGTCTAAAGTTTTTATAAAAACCGGTCAGTTAATAGAATTAATAGGAGTAACTCAAAATGAAGATCTTCTTGAGAAGATCAAAAAACATTGTATGAATTCCGTTTTTTTTCAAAAAAAAAAGATTATTCATTCCTATCCTTTTTTTAAGGATAAAAAAAAACATTCTATAGATGGATTTATTCATTTCTCTCATGAAAAAATAAAAAATATTCATAACACGTGTAACTTTTCTATAGACTTCAATGATTTACTGTTCATTCAACAATACTTTCTTACTGAAGAAAATCGTGATCCAACAGAAATGGAACTCCGTGTTTTGGATTCTTATTGGTCTGATCACTGTCGTCATACTACATTTTTTACGAAATTAGAAAATATAACTTTCGATGGAATATTTAAAGAAACCTATCAAAATATTTTTAATGAATATTTAAGAGATAGAGAATTCATAGGAAAATCAATCAAAGATCCTATCCATCTAATGGATTTATCTAGACTTCCATCTCAGATCCTTTCTAAAAAAGGAAAATTGAAAAATTATGTGTACTCTAAAGAACATAATGCTTGTATTATTATGGTTGATGTAGATATCATTCTGAATGATAATAGTGAAAAAAAGGAAAAATGGTATTTATTATTCAAAAATGAAACACATAATCATCCAACTGAAATTGATCCTTTTGGAGGTGCTAACACTTGTATAGGTGGAGCTATAAGAGATCCTTTATCTGGAAGAGC
The DNA here is from genome assembly GCF_014251375.1 of Blattabacterium cuenoti. Lineage (NCBI taxonomy): Bacteria > Pseudomonadati > Bacteroidota > Flavobacteriia > Flavobacteriales > Blattabacteriaceae > Blattabacterium > Blattabacterium cuenoti. The sequence continues at coordinate 163,978 of NZ_CP059187.1, forward strand.
TTTTGTTTATCAATCTATTAGATTAAGTGGATCGGCAGATCCTACTGTTAAAAAAACATTGGAGGGAAAATTGCCGCAATGGAAAATATGCTGTGAATCAGCTCATGGATATAGTTCCTATGGGAATCAGGTAGGAGTGGCAACGACTCATATAAATGAAATCTATCACGAAGGGTACAGGGCTAAAAGAATGGAAGTAGGAATGGTTATTGGAGCCGTTCCAGTTGATTCTGTAAAACAAAAAAATCCAGAAAAAGGAGATATTGTTTTGTTAATTGGGGGATTAACAGGAAGAGATGGAATAGGAGGAGCGACATCTTCCTCTAAATCTAAAGAGGATTATTCTTCAAATATTCAAGAACAAAAACAAAAAGGAAATCCAATTATAGAACGACAACTTCAAAGGTTTTTTAGAAAAAAAAAAGTAATATCCTTAATAAAAAAATGTAATGATTTTGGGGCAGGAGGAGCTGCAGTAGCTATTGGAGAATTAAGTAATAGTTTAATTCTTTATTTAGATAAAATACCAATCAAACAAAATGATTTAGAACCGATAGAAATTGCATTATCAGAATCTCAAGAACGTATGGCAGTTGTGCTAGCCTCTTCTGATGTAAAAACATTCATAAATTTAGCTCGTGAAGAAAATATCATATCAGTACCTATAGCTAAAATAACTGATGATCAACGGATCGTACTATGTTATAAGAAAAAAGAACTTTTCAACTTAAAAAGTTCTTTTTTAAATACTTCCGGTTTGAATAAAAAAAAAGTTGTTCATGTTAGTTCTCCTAATTCTATTTCCCCTTTTAAAAAATCAAGAAATATTTCTTTCAGTAAAGAAACATTTTTTAACGCTCTTTCTTTGTTAAATGTTGCGTCTCAAAAAAGATTAGTGGAAATGTTTGATAGTACTGTAGGAGGAACTACAGTTTTAATGCCTTTTGGAGGAAAGTATCAGATGACACCTTCTGAAGGAAGTGTTCAAAAAATTCCTGTATTACATGGTAATACAACTACGGTAAGTTTAGCTTCTTGGGGTTTTCATCCAGAAATTTCTACTTGGAGTCCTATGCATGGAGGTGCTTATGCTATAGTAGAATGTATTTCTAAAATTATTTCTATGGGAGGACATTATAAAAATGTTTCTTTGAGTTTTCAAGAATATTATCAAAAACTAGGAGATGATCCCAAAAATTGGGGGAAACCTTTTTCTGCATTATTAGGTGCTTATCATGCTCAAATGAAATTTGGAATTGCCTCTCTTGGAGGAAAAGATAGTATGTTTGGAACGTATCAAAACATACATGTTCCTCCAACATTAATAGCTTTTGGAGTCACGACTAGTTCGTGTTTCAATATTATTTCTCCTGAATTGAAAAAAATAGGAAATAAAATTTATTTATATCATCATAGTTCTTTGGATAATGAGATGCCGGATTTTGATTCTATAAAAAAAGCATACAATCAAATTCATGAAGGGATTTGTTCCGGAAAAATTGTTTCTATTAAAACGGTAAAAGATGGAGGAATATCTGTTGCTATTGCCAAAATGTCTTTTGGAAATCGTTTAGGAGTTTCTATAAATTGTAGAAATCATTTACTAGAAACTAACATAGGATCATTAATAATAGAATCCTCATCTTTTCTTACAGAAAATTTCTTATTAATAGGAGAAGTTGTTCCAACTAAGAATTTAAACTTTAATGGAATCCATATTGTTGATATAGATGAAGCCATAGAAATTTGGATGCACCCTTTATCATCTATTTATTCCAGAAACATAAATAATAATAGAATAAAAAATAAAAAACATAAGAAAAATATTTTAAAAAAAGGAGAGAAATCTTCAGGATATTCCTCTACAAAAATGATATTTCAATCTAAAAAAAAAGGAATCCCCCGTGTATTTATTCCAATATTTCCTGGAACGAATAGTGAATTCGAATCGATTCATGCATTTGAAAAAGAAGGTGCTATAGTAAAAACTTCTGTATTTAGAAATTTGAGTAATAAAGAGATTATTGAATCTCTATTTCAAATAGAAAAACAGATAAAATCTGTACAAATATTTATGCTATGTGGTGGATTTAGTGCGGGAGATGAACCTGATGGATCTGCAAAATTTATTACATCTATATTGCATAATCAGTACATAAAAGATGCTATTTACCAATTTCTTGATCGTGATGGATTAATTTTAGGAATTTGTAATGGGTTTCAGGGATTAATCAAATCAGGATTATTACCTTACGGAAAAATCACATTACGTAACTATAAATCACCTACAATTACTTATAATGAAATCGGAAAACATATCTCACAATGTGTTCATATAAAAGTTGTTTCTGATCAATCTCCATGGTTGAATGGAATGAAAAATAGAAGATATATTCTCCCAATCTCTCATGGAGAAGGAAGATTTTATGCTAGTGAAAAAATAACTAATGTTTTATTCAAAAAAAATCAAATTGCAACACAATACGTAGATTTAAAAGGAAATCCGACTTTAGAAAGACCGTATAATCCAAATGGATCTGTTGAGGCAATAGAAGGATTATTAAGTGAAGATGGAAAAATTTATGGAAGAATGACACATCCAGAACGTTATGATCATGGATTATTAAAAAATATCCCGAACATTAAAGAACATTCTATTTTTAAGAATGCGGTACAATATTTTTTATAGAAAAAATTCAATCAATCAATATGAAGAAAATAGCCATATTTTGTGGAAGCATATCAGATAAATTAATTATGCAATCAGCAGTTGAAATACTAAATCAATTTAATATAGGGTATAAAAGTTATATAATTTCAGCCCATAGACTGCCAGATATTTTATCAAAAACAATAAAAAAATCTATGGAAGAAGGGATAGAATTAATTATTGCAGGTGCCGGTTTATCAGCTCATTTACCAGGATTCATTGCTTCAAAAACTATACTTCCAGTCATAGGAGTACCAATTTATAATAAAAAAAACGGATTGTTAGGAGGAATAGATGCACTTTTTTCTATAGTTCAAATGCCCAAAAATGTACCGGTTGCTACAGTAGGAATAAATAATTCCTATAATGCAGGTTTGTTAGCAATTCATATTTTATCTATAAAGTATAAAGATATAAGAAAATTATTAATAAAATTCAGAATAAATGAAAAGGAAAAATTAGAAAGTGAAATAGATAAAAATAATTATGAAGAATAAAATAAAAAATAATTTATTAGGGGAAGGAAAAACAAAAAAAATATATACTACAAAAAATCCACATGAAATTATCCTTCATTATAAAGATAGTCTAACAGCTGGTGACGGATTAAAAAAAGAATTTTTAAAAGATAAAGGAATTTTAAATAATGAAATAACAACATTTATTTTCAAATATCTTAATTCTTGTGGAATAAAAACTCATTTTATTCGTAGAATAAATAATAGAGAACAATTGTGTATAAAAGTAGATATGATTCCATTAGAATTTGTGGTTCGCAATATTATTACTGGAAGTCTATCTAAACGTTTAGGAATCAAAGAAGGAACTCTTTCAAAAAATCCTATTTTTGAAATTTTTTATAAAAATGATGCCTTAAATGATCCATTAGTTAATGATCATCATGCAGTTTTTTTAGGTGTTGTTTCTTATGAAGAATTAAATATAATTAATAAAATCACATTCAATATTAATAATATTCTTAAAAAATATTTTTTAGAAAAGAATATTTTATTAGTAGATTTTAAAATAGAATTTGGAAAGGATGAAAAAAACGAAATTTTACTTTCTGATGAAATCAGTCCTGATACTTGTCGTTTTTGGGATAAAAAAACAATGAAAAAACTTGATAAAGATCTCTTTAGGAAAGGGAAGAGTGAAAAGATAGTCATTGATACTTATATGGAAGTATTAAAACGGTTAAATATCGATTAAAGTTAATAATAAATAATCTATTATTTTTTAATATTCACAATGGGAAAATTGAATCATTTTGATTCTGATAAGTTCCATGAAGAATGTGGTGTATTTGGAGTTTATTCGCCTAATAAGGTAGATACATTTTCTTTAATTCAATTTGGTTTATTTGCATTGCAACACAGAGGTCAGGAAGCTTGTGGTTTTTCTGTTTTACGAGATGGATTTCTTTTATCTCATAAGAGTGAAGGACTTGTTTTAGATTCTTTTCGGGAAATTTCAAATTCCAAATGTTATCATGGAAATGCAGTGATTGGACATACACGTTATTCTACAGAAGGAGGACAAAGTAAAAAGAATATTCAACCATTTTTTGGAGAAGATTCTCATGGAAAAAGTATTATTTCTATAGTTCACAATGGAAATCTAGTTAACGCCAAAAAGATTCGTAAGAATCTAGAATCAAAAGGAATCACTTTCATATCAGAACATTCTGATTCAGAAGTAATTTTACGTTTAATACAGAAATATTTACATGAATATGATAATAGTCTAGAAAGAGCTATTCAAAAAACAACTCTTGATATTCAAGGAGCTTATTCAGTAATAGTTCTTATGAATAATAAAATTGCGGCATTTAGAGATCCAAATGGAATTCGTCCTTTATGTTATGGAATGCTCAATGAAAAAACTTATATATTTAGTTCTGAAACTTGTGGAATAGATTCTGTAGGAGGTTTTTATATAAGAGATCTTTTTCCAGGAGAAATGGCTATAGTAGATCAAAAATCAATCCGATTCTCTTTACTTAAAAAAAAAAAATACACAAGAAGAAGAACATGTTCCTTTGAATATATTTATTTTTCTCGTCCTGATTCTTTAATTGAAAATATAAATGTTTATGAAGTTCGTGAAAAAAGTGGAGAAAAACTTTATGAACAACATCCAGTAGAAGCCGATGTCGTTATTGGGGTACCAGATTCTGGAGTCCCCGCATCTATTGGGTACTCCAAAGCTTCTGGAATTCCTTTTAAGCCAATTTTAGTAAAAAATAAATATATTGGAAGATCTTTTATTCTCCCTAAACAAGAAATCCGTGAACGGATAGTAAATCTAAAACTAAATCCTATATTAGATGAAATTAAAGGAAAACGTATTGTTATTATTGATGATTCTATTGTTCGTGGAACGACCAGTAAAAAGTTAGTTTCTATCTTAAGAAAAGCAGGAGCTAGAGAAATTCATTTTAGAAGTGCTTCACCACCTATTATAGCCCCCTGTTTTTTAGGAGTGGACACTCCTAGAAGAAAAGATCTTATTTCGCATAACATTAATAAGGAAAAAATAGCTGAAATTTTAGATGTAGATAGTTTAGAATTTTTAAGCATGAACAGTCTGATAGAAATACTTGGAAGTACAAATTACTGTTTCGGTTGTTTCACTGGAAACTATCCGGTTCATAAAAAATGATTATTGTCACTTATAAATAAAAAAATGAAAGAAAATCATAGGAGAATTATAAAAACTAAAATTAATAAAATTCTAAAAAAAACTTATAACAATAAAGTAATTAGTTCCTTGGATCATTTTTCTGCTTTTTATCAAATCTCTGATATTGTAGAATACAAAGAACCTGTTTTGATTTCTGGAGTTGATGGAGTGGGGACTAAATTACGTTTAGCTATTGATTACAAAAAATATGATATAATTGGAAAAGATTGTTTTGCCATGTGTGCAAATGACGTTTTGTGTCATGGAGCAAAACCTTTATTTTTTCTAGATTATTTGGCTTTCGGGAAACTTGATTCGAATATTATTGAAAAAATTTTACAAGGGATAGCTACATATTGTAATGAAACAAAAACATGTTTTATTGGAGGGGAAACTGCTGAAATGCCTGGAATTTATCAATTCAATGACTATGATATTGCTGGATTTTGTGTAGGAATTGTAGAAAAAAGTAATATTGTAGATGGAAAAAAAAGAATTCGGGAAGGGGATGTTTTAATTGGGATTCCTTCTTCAGGAGTCCATAGCAATGGATTTTCTTTAATTAGAAAAATTTTTTCTAAAGAAGACTTTAGCAAAAATTTTCAAAAAAAACCGTTCTATGAAACTCTTTTAATTCCAACTAGAATTTATCATTATCCTATTCATATTTTATTTAAAGAATTTTTAATACATGGATTAGCTCATATAACTGGAGGTGGAATTTACGAAAATTTATTTCGGATTCTTCCAGAAAATTTTTCAGCTATAGTAGAAATAGACAAAATTCCTATTCATTCTGTATTTAATTTTATTCAAAAAAAAGGAGATTTATCAGATAAAATCATGTGGAATACTTTTAATATGGGGGTGGGAATGATTATAATAGTTTCTGTTCAAGATCAACATTCTGTATTTCAGAAGTTATGTGTTTTAGGGGAAACCCCCTTTGTTTTTGGTCACATCGTAAAAGGAAATAAAAGTATTAAATATAAAAAATGATCATGAAAAAATTGGCCATTTTAGTTTCTGGAAAAGGAACAAATATGCGGCATATTCTACAAGCTATTTCCAATGGAACACTTTCTAATTTTAAAGTGGATTTAGTTATTTCTGATAGAAAATGTATCGCCATACAATATGCAAAAACAGTAAATATTCCTACTGTTTATTTAGATTATTTAGAAAAAGAAAAAAAAATATTTCTTTCTAAAAAAATTGATTCCTTACTTTTGAAATATACTCCAGATGTCATAGTTCTTTCAGGATTTCTTTCCATACTTGATGCAGAATTGTGTAAAAAATGGAATAAAAAAATCATAAATATTCATCCTTCTCTTTTACCTAAATATGGAGGAAAGGGAATGTATGGAATGAAAGTGCATCAAGAAGTTATCAATAATAAAGAAAAAATATCAGGAGCCACAGTTCATTACGTGACAAAATCTATTGATTCAGGAGGGGTTATTTTAAAAAAATCATGTAGAATTTCTTCAAAAGAAACTCCAATTTCTTTATCTAAAAAGATATCTATCATAGAAGAAGAGATACTCATTAAATCTCTAAATTATTTTTTTTAATTAATTCTCAACAAAAAAAATTACTACACATAGACATACAAACTGAATATGAAAAGAGCATTAATTAGTGTTTATGAAAAGGACAAAAAGTTATTTGATTTTGTCAGTTTTTTAAATAGAAAAGGATATCAAATTATTTCTACTGGGGGGACTTTTCAATATTTGAAAAAACATGGTATAGATCATGTTATAAAAATATCAGATATCACCTCTTTTCCTGAAATTTTAGACGGTAGGATCAAAACTATTCATCCTAACATTTATGGAGGAATTTTAGCTAATCGTTCTATTGAGGAACATATGAATTCTATTTTTTATTACAAGATTTATCCTATTGATATTGTTTTAGTTAATTTTTATCCTTTTTTAGAAAAAAAACACCTAAAATCTTTTCAATCATTGATTGAATTTATTGATATAGGAGGTCCTTCTATGCTTCGTGCAGCTGCAAAAAACTTTTTACATGTTACGGCAATTATAGATCATAATGACTATATTCTAGTAAAAAAAGAAATAGAACATAATGGAATGACTTCATTAAAATTGAGAAAAAAATTAGCAGGAAAAGTATTTAATTTTACTTCTGCTTATGATTCTTCCATTTCTCAATATCTTCTAGAAGAAGATTTTCCTATTTATTTACATTCTTCTTACAAAAAAGAAATGAATCTCCGTTATGGAGAAAATCCTCATCAGAAAGCGGCATATTATGTTAGTACTATTCATCGGGGGGCAATGCGAAATTTTCATCAATTACATGGAAAAAAACTTTCATTTAATAATTTACGAGATATGGATATCTCTTGGAAAGTTGTTTCAGAATTTTCTGATCCAGCTTGTTGTACAGTAAAACATTCTACCCCTTGTGGAGTGGCATCAGGTAAAAATGTAATTGAAGCATTTCAAAAAACTTATTATGCAGATGATATTTCTTCTTTTGGAGGAATAATGGCAGTGAATGTTCCAATAACAAGAGAATTAGCGAATGAGATAAAAGACATTTTTTTAGAAGTGATTTTATCTCCTAGCTATGAAAAAGATGGGTTAAATATTTTAAAATTAAAAAAAAATCTAAGAATTATTAGAATAAATGATCCTATTTCTGATACATTAGAATCTGTTAAAATAGATGGAGGAATATTAGTACAACAAATCGATCGTTTTTTATCTCATGATTACAAAATAGTAACCAAGAAAAAATTTTCTAATCAAGAACTAAAATCTTTATTTTTTGCTCAAAAAGTAGTTAAATACGTAAAATCCAATGCAATTGTTATTGCTAAAGGAACACAAACTTTAGGGATTTCTGGAGGTCAAACAAACAGAATTTGGTCTGCTAGACAAGCTATAGAGAGAGCTTTAGAGAAAAGAAAAAAAGATTTAGTACTTGTTTCTGATGCTTTTTTTCCTTTTAGAGATGTAGTAGATGAAGCCGCCCGTTCTGGTGTAATTCGTGCCATTATTCAACCCGGTGGTTCCATACGCGATGAAGAATCTGTAAATGCTTGTGATGAATATGGAATAGCTATGGCTTTTACGGGCGAAAGACATTTTAAACATTAAAAAAACATGAAAGTATTAATTCTGGGAAGCGGAGGACGTGAACACGCTATCGGAAAAAAATTATTAAAAGATTTTCATTCCATGGATCTTTATTTTTATCCTGGAAATGGTGGAACCGATCAAATAGGAAAAAATCTTGAAAAAATTTATACTCCATTAGAATTATGTTTATTTGCAAAAAAAAACGCAATAGATTTAACTATTGTTGGATCTGAGGTGTTTTTATTAGAAGGAATTGTGGATATTTTCAATAATTTTAAATTAAAAATAATAGGTCCGCATTACCTTGCAGCTAGACTTGAAGGCGATCGTATTTTTGCTAAATCTTTTATGAAAAAATACGGTGTCCGTACTCCTAAATACAAAATTTTTTCTTGTTATCAAAAAGCTATGGATTATTTAGAAAATACTACTTATTCCGTAGCTATTAAAACCAACGGAATAGCTTCTGGAAAAGGAGTTATATTAGTAAACAATAAGAATGAAGCAAAAAAAGCTTTGAATTCTATTTTGATAGATAAAAAATTTGGAAAATCTGGAAATCAAGTTATCATAGAAGAATTATTGAAAGGAAATGAAGCCTCTATTATATCTATATTTAATGGAAAAAATATTATTCCTTTTTTATCTGCTAAAGATTACAAAAAAATAGGAGAAAAAGAAATAGGGTTAAATACAGGAGGAATGGGGACTATTGTCCCTAATCCATATATGACAAGTGATGTTTGGATAGATTTTCAAAAAAATATATTGGAACCAACTTTAGAAGGATTGTTTTTGGAAAAACTGACTTTTTTTGGATTTATTTATTTTGGGTTAATGATTACTTCAAATGGGATTTATTTATTAGAATACAATACTAGATTAGGGGATCCTGAAACTCAAACTTTATTTCCTCTAATGAAAAGCAATTTACTAAATATAATACAATCTTCTATTGATCAAGAATATATATATATATATTGGAAAAAATTGTATTCTTGTTGCGTAGTTTTGTCTTCAAAAGGATACCCGAAAAAATACGAAATTGGAAAAATTATAAAGGGAATAAATTCTTTAAAAGAACCCTTTTATATTGCTGGAGCAAAAAAAGAAAAAGAAAAATGGATAACGTCAAGTGGACGTGTTCTAAATCTAATAGGAATCGGAGAATCTATTGAAAAAGCAAGAAAAATTGCTTATAATAAGGTCGACCAAATTTATTTTGAAAATTTCTATTTTAGAAAAGATATAGGGTTCTAATTATAATAGAATCAAGTAAGTTAAGTACATTTTATGTAATCTGTAAATAGATAGATAATGAAAAAAAATTCTATTCTTATATTAGATTTTGGTTCACAGTATAGCCAAATGATAACAAGAAGGATTCGAGAAATAGGTGTATATGCAATTTTATGTCCCTATGATATTTCTATTCAGAATCTCTTATCAAAAAAACCAAAAGGAATTCTTTTATCAGGAAGTCCTTTTTCTGTCTATGAAGAAAACTCTCCTTTAATTTCCAAAGAAATATTCCAATTAAATATTCCGATACTTGGAATTTGTTATGGAATGCAACTTATTTCTTTTCTTTTTGGAGGAAAAATAGAAAAATCAAAATACAAAGAATATGGAAAATCCTATTTTTTTATAGATCATTCTAAAAACGATTTATTTTTTGGAATACCAGAAAAATCAGTTGTTTGGATGAGTCATTTTGATGAAATAAAAGATTTACCAAAAGAATTTAAAAAAATTGGTCATACTGATTCTTGTTCTATTGCCGCTTTAATCCATAAAACTAAAGATATTTATGCAGTCCAATTTCATCCTGAAGTAGATAATACTAAATTTGGAATTTCTATATTGAAGAATTTTATTATTCGTATTTGTAAATGTAATAGAAATTGGAAATTAAATCAATTTGTACAAAATACTGTAAATAAAATAAGAAAACGTGTAGATAATAAAAAAGTAATACTAGGATTTTCAGGCGGGGTTGATTCTTTTGTATCTGCTTACATTATTCATAAAGCCATTGGAAATGCTTTAAATTGTATTTTTGTTGATACAGGATTTCTGATAAAAAAAGAAAGAGAAAAAATTTTCTTTCTCTGTAAGAAGATGAATTTTTCTATTAAGATCATAGACGCAAAAAAACGTTTTTTATCAATTTTAACTGGAATTGTTGATCCTGAAAAAAAAAGAAAAATTATAGGTAATGAATTTGCAGATATATTTCAAAAAGAATCAAAAAAGATTCAAAATGCAGAATTTTTAGCACAGGGGACTATATATTCAGATGTTATTGAGTCTTCTATTTCAAAAAAACTAAAAAAAAATTTTTTTATAAAATCTCATCATAATGTAGGTGGATTGCCTCAATTAAGAAAATTAAAGCTTCTTGAACCGTTAAAAGAATTATTTAAAGATGAAGTCAGAAAAATAGGAAAAAAACTAGGAATACCAAAAGAAATTTTACATAAGCATCCATTTCCTGGTCCTGGATTTAGCATTCGTATTCTTGGAGAAGTAGACAGAAAAAAGATCTCGATTCTAAAAAAATCGGAAAGTATTCTTTCACAAGAATTAGAAAAATCGAATTTTTACAATATTGTTAATCAAGCTTTTATTATACTTCTTCCTGTAAAATCTGTAGGAGTAAAAGGGGATAAACGAACATATGAATATACTGCCGTATTACGTGTTATAAAAACAGAAGATTTTATGACTGCTACTTTTGCACGTTTACCTTACGATTTTTTAGAAAAAATTTCTAATAGAATCATTAACGAAGTAGACGGAATTAACCGTTTAGTATATGATATTACATCAAAACCTCCAGCTACTATTGAATGGGAATAATTTTTTTATATCATCATAGAAATGAGATTGGAGATATTTTTTTTTAATTCAGTTCTAGAAGAAATTAAATCTATAAATCCATGTTCTAGAAGAAATTCTGCGGTTTGAAATCCTTTAGGAAGATCTCTCCCTATAGTTTCTCTAATCACTCTAGGCCCTGCGAATCCAATAAGAGCACCTGGTTCTGCTATATTAATATCTCCAAGTAAAGCATAAGAAGCTGTCACTCCTCCTGTAGTTGGATCCGTAAGAACGGAAATATAAGGAATTCTTGCATCACGTAATTGAGTGAGTCTCGCTATAGTTTTTGCCATTTGCATTAGAGAGAAAGAAGATTCCATAATCCTAGCACCACCAGATTTAGATATCAATATATATGGTAATTTTTTTTCAATACAATATTTTATTGCTCTAGATATTTTTTCACCTACTACAGATCCCATAGATCCTCCTATAAAGGAAAAATCCATACAAGAAATAACCAAATCTATTCCTTTCATTTTCCCTACTCCTGTTCTAATAGAATCATACAAATTAGTTCTTTTTATGGCTTCTTTAATTCTATCTGTATATTTTTTACAATCTACCCATTTTATAGGATCCTTACTCGTCATTTTAACATTCATTTCTAAAAATTTTCCATCATCAAAAAGAATTTCAAAATATTCTTTACTGTGAATTCTTACATGATATCCATCTTCTGGATTAACATAAGAATTTTTTTTTAATTTTTCTACATCTATAATTTTTCCACTAGGGGATCTATACCAAAGACCTTTTGGAAAATTTTTTCTTTCTCTTATAGAGGTTATAATATTTTTTTTTTTTCTTAAAAACCAAGCCATGGGAGTTTCATAAGGTATTAATGTTGTTCATTAATTCAAAATATTTTCTGAGATAAATCTTAAACGATTTTTCTCCTTCTCTAAGCCATGTTCTAGGATCATAATATTTTTTGTTTGGAAGATGTCCACCTTCTGGATTTCCTATTTGTTTTTCTAAATATTTTTTATATTTCCTCATATAATCCCTAACACCACATGTAAAAGCGTATTGTAAATCAGTATCCACATTCATTTTTACCACTCCATAACTAATGGCATCCTGAATTTCTTTCTTGGAAGATCCTGATCCACCATGAAAAACAAAAAAAACTGGTTTTTCTCTAGTCTGAAATTTTTTTTGGATATATTTTTGAGTTTCTTGTAATATTTCTGTACGTAAAATAACATTTCCTGGTTGATATACTCCATGTACATTTCCAAATGAAGCAGCAATAATGAAATTATTATTTATTCTTCTTAATCTTTCATAAGCATATGAAACTTCTTTTGGTTGAGTATAAAGTTTATTATTTTCTATATTAGAATTGTCTATTCCATCTTCTTCTCCTCCTGTTACCCCAAGTTCTATTTCAATTGTCATTTGAATTTTATTCATTTTTTCAAAATATTTTTCACAAATTCTAATATTTTCTTCTAAAGATTCTTGAGATAAATCTAACATATGTGAACTAAACAATGTTTTTCCGAAACTTTTGTAATGTATTTCGTTAGCATTTAATAGGCCATCTATCCATAGAATATCTTTCTTAGAACAATGATCTGTATGAAGTATAACAGTAGTTTTATAAAATTTCGATAATTCATGAACGTGTCTAGCGCATGCTATAGCCCCTTTTGTTGCTCTTTCTTTATTTTTTAGACCTTTTCCTGCATAAAACATAGCTCCTCCATTAGATAATTGAATTATCACAGGAGAATTTACTTCTGAAGCGACTTCCATTACTGAATTTATAGTATTAGACCCAATCACATTAACAGCAGGAATGGCAAAACCATTTTCCTTAGCGTATTCAAATATTTCTTTTACAAGATTACCAGTTGCTACTCCATATGGAAATTTTTGAGACATGTGTTTTTTTTATTTTTGAATATTTATTTCATTGGATAAACAAATGTAAAAAAAAAGAATTTTTTATATCGTTTTATATTTGTGATAATTTCATCTGTAAAAAAATTTTATGTTATGCTATCCCCATCTACTTTAAAAATATACAATGCATCAGCAGGTTCTGGAAAAACTTTTTTTTTGGTAAAAAATTACCTTTATATTCTATTCAAAAGTTCTAATAATGACGAATTTAAACATATTTTATCATTAACTTTTACAAATAAGGCTTCTGAAGAAATGAAAAGAAGGATATTACAATGTATAAAAGAATTTTCTAATCAAAAAGTTAGTGAAGAATATTATTCCTTATTTTCTCATCTTGTAAAAGATTTAAACCTAACCAAACAGAAATTATACAAACGTTCTAAAAAAATATTATCTGCAATTTTTCATGATTTTTCTTCTTTTTCTATTTCTATAAGTACTATAGACAAATTTACCTATAGGACTATTTTATCTTTTTTATCCAAAAAGATAGATTTAGAAATGGATACCAATAGTTTTTTATTGAAAGTAGTAGAGAATTTATTCTCAAAACTAAAAAAATCAGAAAAGTGGTCAAATATTTTTGTCCAATGTTCCTTAGAAAAATTAAAGGAAGGAAAAAATTGGGATATAAGAAAAGAACTTTTAAAAATCGCTTTTCTTATAGTAGAGGAAAATAGTTTTTTATCTATGAATAAAATGAAAACTTATTCTTTTTACGATTTTTTGAGATTAAAAAAAACTTTATTAAACAGAACAAAAAAATTTGAAAAAAAATGTAAAAAACAAGGAGAAAAATTTTTTGAATTCTTGGAAAAAACATCTATTCAAGAACATTCATTTATCCATTCAGATTTACCTAGATTATTTAAAAAACTATCTCTAGGAGATCTTTTCATAAATCCTTTTAAAAAAAGACTTGAAAAGTCTATTCATATGGAAATATTCCATTCTAAATGGATAGAAACAGATCAAAAAACATTGATCTCTAAAAATAAAAAAAAAATCATTTTTTTATATAAAAAAACAAAACACATATACAAAAAATACATTTCGTCCTATATTCTAGAGAAACTTTTTTTAAAACATTTGAGTTTTTTGTCAATAATACATGAGATTGAAAAAGAATTTGTCTCTTTAAAAGAAGAAAAAAAAATTATTTTAAACGCAGAATTAAATAAAATACTTCATGAAGAAATTACTACTAAAGAGCCATTCCCACATATTTATGAAAAAATGGGAATACAATATAAACATTATTTTATAGATGAATTTCAAGATATTTCATTTTTACAATGGTCTAATATTCGAATATTAATTGAAAATGCTTTATCAGAAAATGGTTCTGCTATGATTGTAGGAGATCCTAAACAGTCAATCTACCGATGGAGAGGGGGAGACCCTAAACAATTTATTCATTTAATTTCTTATCCATCCCAATTTTATCAAAAACAAGTTTTTACTATAGATACTAATTTCAGAAGTTACAAAGAAATTGTAAAATTTAATAATTCACTTTATCAATCTGTATCTAAATTTTTTCATTCCCCCATTTACCAAAAACTCTATAAAGATTCCCAACAAAAAATATTCAAAAAAACTGGGGGATATGTGGAATTGAATTTTATTTACAATATAGAAAAAAATAATTATAAACAATATGTTTATTTAGAAATAAGAAAAAGAATAAAAAAATTGTTAATACAAAATAAGTATAAGTTATCAGATATAGCTATTTTAGTTAGAAGTAATGAAGAAGGAAATTTTTTATCTGAAAAACTTATTCAAGATGGATTTCTTGTAAATACTTCCGTATCACTTCTCATAAAAAATCATTTAGAAATCGAAATCATCATTCATTTTTTTTATATTTTTTTAAAACCTCATTGTTATCAAAAAAGAGCTTCATTAATTTTATTGTTGTTGCAAAATAAATTAATATCTACTAATAAAAAAGAAGATCATGATTTTCTTATGGAAACACTTTTTCTCCCATTAGATCTTTTTTTGAAAAAAGTTTTTTTTAATAAAAAGTCATTTAACTTTAATAAGTTATACAATAATAAATCTCTCTATGAAATAGCAGAAAAAATTATTCATTCATTAGGGTTCTTTAAGAAAAAGAATCAATCTTATAATACTTCATCTATTTATTCTTTTTTAGATTTTATTCATAGAGCAATAAAAAGTATTGGAAATAATTCTATTGTAGACTTTTTGGAATACTGGGAATTAAAAAAAAAAAAAGAAAGCATTTCTGTTTCAGAAAATATAGATGCTATTCATGTTATGACTATTCATCAATCTAAAGGATTGCAATTTCCTATAGTCCTTCTTCCTTTCGTAGACTGGAATGTTTGTTCAAAAAAAAAAGAAAAAGAAGGTGCATGGATTAATGTATCTCCTCATTTGTATCATGGATTAAATACTATTTATTTAGAAATTGAATCCTATTTACAATATATAGATGATGATAATTACATTAAAAAATTTTATGAGGATTATTTATCAAATATAAGATTTGATAATCTCAATTTGTTATATGTTGCGACTACACGTCCTGTAGAAAAACTATTTCTTTTTACTAAATATGAAAAAGATCAATCTGTATCTTCTTATATTAAGAACTTTCTCCGTGATAAAAGACTATGGAATGATCAAAAATTTCAATATTCCTTTGGAAAAGAATAAAATTTTTTCTGAAAAAATTTTATTTCACATGTTTTTCGGCATGATAAGAAGATCTAACTAACGGACCACTTTCCACATGTTTAAAACCCATTTTCAATCCTATTTTTTTATATTCCTGAAATTGTTCCGGTAAAATAAAAGAATGAACAGGAAAATGATTTAAAGTAGGTTGTAAATATTGCCCCAATGTCAAGATGTCTACTTTAGAATTTTTTATATCTTTCATTGTTTCTAATATTTCTTTTTTTGTTTCCCCTAATCCTAACATTATTCCTGTTTTTGTACGAATATTCTGATTGATTTTTTTAATATATTGAAGAACTTCAAGACTACGATTGTATTTTGCTTGAATACGTACTTTTTTTGTTAATCTATAAACTGTCTCTACATTATGAGAAATAACTTCCGGTTTTGTAATAATAATTTGATCTATTATTTTTTTTTCTCCTTTAAAATCAGGAATTAATGTTTCTATTGTAATCCCTGGATTTAGATAACGGGTTATTTCTATAGTTTTTACCCATATAGAAATCCCCATATCTTTTAAATCATCTCTATTTACAGAAGTAATAACAGCATGTTTAACTTTCAAAATTTTAATAGATCTAGCTACTTTATCAGGTTCTTTCCAATCTACCTTTCCAGGACGTCCTGTTTTTACTCCACAAAATCTACAAGATCTTGTACAAATATTCCCTAATATCATGAAAGTAGCTACTCCTTTTCCCCAACATTCACCTATATTAGGACAACTTCCGCTTTGACAAATTGTATTCAATTTGTGTAAAGTAACTAACTTTTGTAATTCGTTATAATTTTTTCCAATTGGAAGTTTTACTTTTATCCAAGTAGGTTTTTTTTGAATGAAATTCATATTTTCTTTTTTTTTCAAATTTTAAAATCTATTTTTTATATTTGTTCGTTTTTTCGTATTTCTTTAATATGGAAATTTTAGTCAAAGATATTGCTTCTCAATTGGAGTGTTTAGCTCCTATAGAATATGCAGAATCCTACGATAATGTAGGTTTGATAGTTGGATCATATGATCAAAAAATAAAAAATATTTTGATAACTTTAGATCTTAACGAAGAAGTCATTGTTGAATCTATAAACAAAAAATGTAATCTTATTATCTCATTTCATCCTATTCTTTTTAAACCAATAAAAAGTTTGATAGGAGAGACACTTTCAGAAAGAGTGATAATTTCTGCAATCAGAAATAGTATAGCAATTTATATAATTCATACTAATTTAGATTCTATGTGGGAAGGAACTCATTCTTATTTATCAAAACTTTTAAAAATTCATAGAGAAGGAGTTCTATTTCCCAGAAAAGGAATTTTAAAAAAATTAACAACATATGTCCCTATTTCTTATGCAAAAAAAGTAAGAAATTCTTTATTTAATGCAGGTGCTGGAAACATTTCTAATTATAGTCAATGTAGTTATAATTTTGATGGTGTGGGAACTTTTATGGGGAACGAAAAGACAAAACCTTTTTTTGGAAAGAAAGGTATGTTTCATATGGAAAAAGAAACTTGTATTAATGTCATTTTTCCATCTCATAAATTGAATATAATCAAAAAAACACTTTTTTCAAGTCATCCTTACGAAGAAGTATCCTACGAAATTTATAATATTGAAAATATTAATCCTTATTTAGGAATAGGAATAATAGGATCTATTTCAGAAAAAATGAATGAATCAGATTTTCTCATTTATTTAAAGAATATAATGAATTTGTCATGTCTACGACATTCTCCATTCACAGGAAGAGAAATTAAAAAAATAGCAATGATAGCAGGTTCAGGAAGTTTTGGAATTGAGGAAGCGATAAAAAAAAAAGCGAATGTATTCATTTCATCTGACTTAAAATATCATGATTTTTTCAAATCAGAAAATAAAATTTTGATTGTAGATATAGGACATTATGAATCAGAAAAATATACAAAGTATATAGTGAAATCTTTTTTAAAGAAAAAATTTGTTCATATTTCTATTTATGAATCAGAAAGTGACACTAATCCAGTTAAATATTTCTATTAGTATGGAAAATAAGAAAAAATCAGATCTCTCTGTGGTAGAGAAACTAAGAACTTTATATAATATACAATTAATAGATTCGCATATAGATGAAATACGAGATTTTCGTCTCAATATTCCTATAGAGATACAAAATTTGAAAGAAGAACTTGAAAAAATGAAAAAACAATTAGAATCCGTTCATCACGAAATTTTGTCTCTCAAAGAGAATATAGACAAACAAAATAAAATTAAAAAATATTCAGATTTTTTGATTCAAAAATATGAAAAACAAAAGGATAATATAAAAAACAACAAAGAATTATATTCTATTGAAAAAGAAATTGATTATCAAAAATTAGAAATTCAACTCTCTAAAAAAAGAATTAAAGAAATTAATTTAAATATTCATAAGAAAAAAGAAATTTTAGAAAAAAAAGAAGAATTTTTTAAAGATAAAAAAGAACATTTTCTTCATAAAAAAAAAGAATTAAATCAGATTCTTTTAGAAAATGAAAAAGAAGAAAAAATTTTATTAGAAAAAAAAATATATATATCTAAAAAAATAGATCCTAATTTATTAAAAATTTACAAAAAAATAAGAAAAGGAGTAAAAAATGGAATAGCAGTTGCACCAGTACAAAGAGGAGCTCCATTAGGTTCTTATCTTGCAATAACTCCTCAAAAATATTCAGAACTTATACAACGTAATAAACTTTTAATTGACGAACATAGTGGAAGAATATTGATAGACGCTGAATTAGCTGAAGAAGAAAAGAAAAAATATTTTTCAAAAAAGAAAACAGAAAAAAATTAATTTAAGAAAAAAAATTATGGTACAAACTTACTCTTCTAATGAAATTCAAAAAATAAAAATAAAAGATTTTGAATTATTAGAATCAAATTCTGGTAAGAAAAAATTTATTAAAGATTATTTCTCAAATAAGGCGACTGTAATTATGTTTATTTGCAATCACTGTCCGTATGTTAAACATATTAATACAGAATTAGTTCGTTTAGCAAACGATTATATCCAAAAAGGAGTTAGCTTTTTAGCTATCAATTCCAATGATATAGAAAAATATCCAGAAGATTCTCCTGAAATAATGAAAGAAATATCTCATAAATTACGTTATTCATTTCCTTATTTTTTTGACGAGACACAAGAAGTAGCCAAATATTATGGAGCTAAATGTACCCCTGAATTTTTCATATTTAATGCTACAGGTGATTTATGTTACCATGGTCAATTAGATGATTCTAGACCCAACAATAAAATACCAGTTACAGGATCAGATGTAAGAAACGTCTTAGAAAAACTTTTAAGTAAAAGAGAAATAAAAAAAACTACTAAACCTAGTTGCGGGTGTAATATTAAATGGAAAAAATAAGATTTTTATGGTAATTGGGAATTATATTTAAAAAATATTCAATAGATTCAAATAGGGTTTTTTCTAAAGTGCCACCTGCTGCATTTTTATGACCTCCTCCTCCAAAATGTCTTCTAGCAAATTGATTGACATCAAAATTCCCTCTTGAACGGAAAGAAATTCTGATTGGATCCCCTTCATTTTCTTCAAAAAAGAAAACAGAAAAAACAACATTTTTTATCCCTAAACCATAAGTAATAATTCCTTCTGTATCTCCTTTTTTATAGGAGTAAAAATGAATATCAGATGAATTGATACTTGTGTAAGCGGTACGATATTTTTCCATAACTTTTAACTTTTCCAATGCCTTAGATAAAAGTTTTAACTTGTTTTCATTATATTTTTCATATAATAAATGATTATAGATATTATTTATATCAATTCCTTTTTCTATTAATTTTCCTGCAATAAAGTGAGTTTCGGACGTAACAGAAGGAAAACGAAAAGAACCTGTATCAGTCATTATCCCAAGGTATAAACACGTTGCTATTTTTTTATCTATTTTATCTAAATGATTCATTTGAGATATCAATCTAAATACTAAAATACTTGTAGCTGAAGCTTTTGGATCTGAAAACATAAAATCAAAAGAAAATGGATATGGATGATGATCTATTAATATTTTTTTTGCTTTAGCAACTAATAAAAATTTATTTAGGGGGTTGATTCTTGAATAATTATTAAAATCTACAAAAAAAATGTAATCTGAATCTTCAATTTTTTTTTCTACCAAATATTTAGTTGTTTCTGAAAACACAAGAATTTCCTTGCTACCAGGTAACCATTTAAAAAAATCAGAATATTCTGTAGGAGATATCAATTCTACATCATGTTTTAGTTTTCTTAAAAACAATAAAAGAGCTAAAGAAGAACCTAAAGCATCTCCATCTGGATAAATATGGGGTAATAATACGATTTTTTTTTTTTCTTTTCCGTTAATCTTAGAAAAAAACATATATTCAGTTTTTATTTTCATCCTTTTTTTTTAATCCTAATTCTTCTCCTTTTTTTAACATAATAAAATAAGCAGAATCAAATTCATTTGGAATTATTCCTTCCAAAATAGACTCTTTAATAAAATCTTTTATGATCCCTATTTTTCTACATGGATTGATATGAAAAGCTTTCATAATATCGTTTCCTGATATGGGCGATTTCCAATTTTTTATCCTATCTTTTTTTTCTAATTCTTTAATTCTTTTCATTAAAGAATGGAAATTTCTTTTATACTTATTTTTTCTTTCTACATTTTTTGTAGTAATGTCTGCTATACATAATTTGATTAAATCTCCTATATCTTTCCCCATATCAAACAATAATCTACGAATAGCAGAATCGCTAGTATTTTTTTCTATTAATGCAACAGGTCTATAACTATTCTGTATTATTTTTTTTACATATTTCATATGAATTCCTTTCGATAACTTTAATCTTTGAAAAATATTAGGAACCATTTTAGATCCTACAAATTCATGTGAATGAAAACACCAACCTATATTTGGTAAAAATTTTTTAGTATAAAATTTTCCTATATCATGAAGTAAAGCTGACCATCTTAACCAAAGAGAGCTCGTTTCTTCTTGACTAATATTATCTAACACTTGCAGTGTATGATAAAAATTATCCTTATGTTTGTATCCATTTTTTTTCTCTATTCCTTTTAATAAGGTTAGTTCTGGTAATATAATTGATAACAATCCAGATTTATACAATAAAAATAATCCTATAGAAGGATTCTTAGACAAAAGAATCTTATTGAATTCTTCAACAATTCTTTCTGTAGAAACAATATTAATTCTATTTTTATTTTTTATTATAGATAAAAATGAAGATTTTTCAATAAAAAATTTAAGCTGAGTAGCAAAACGAATTGCTCTCATCATTCTCAATGGATCATCAGAATAAGTAATATCTGAATTTAATGGAGTTTTTAAAATTTTTTTCTTTAAATCTAAAAAACCTCCAAATGGATCTATCAATTCTCCATAATTATTTTCGTTCAAACTAATAGCCAAAGCGTTAATTGTAAAATCTCTTCGTTTCTGATCATCTTGCAATGATCCGAATTCTATAACTGGATTACGACTGTGAAAAGAATACGATTCTTTTCTGGAACCTACAAATTCTATTTTTTGATTGTTATATTCTAACATTGCTGTTCCGAAACGTTTAAATACATTTATTTTAGGAGAAGGAGTTATATGTTTGGAAACTTCTTGGGCCAAGGGAATTGCTTCTCCTATAGTTAAAATATCTAAATCTTTTGAATCATTTTTACCCAATAAAAAATCACGAACGTAACCTCCCACTACGTAACAATCTTGTTGTATTTTTTTTGATGAATCTCTAACAATACGGAATATTTTTTTATTCTGAAGAGCAGAAACTAAATTCATGTAAATTAAATTACATACGTAATATTTTAATTTGATTGTTTGGAACTATTTTGAGAATAGAAGAAGCATTATATCTAGATTTTTCTTCTTTTTTACTACAAAAGTCAACAGCATAATCGACTTGATTTAAAATAGAATTAGTAATTTCAGAAAAACATTTAGGAGTAGGAAATCCTGATAAATTAGCAGAGGTAGATATTATCGGTCTATCTAATTTACTAATTAAATGAGTACAAAATGGATCCTTTGTTAAACGGATAGCTAAAGTACTGTTGTTATTAAAATTTATAACTGTTTTACGAATATTTTCGTATATAATAGTAATAGGTTTTTTTATAAAATGATTATTCTCATCTATTAATTTTCTAACGAAATTAGGAATTCTTTCTACTAATTCACACAAACGATCCATATTTTCTACTAAAATTATCATGGATTTAGAAAAATTTCTATTCTTCATTTTGTATATTTTCTTTACAGCATGTAAATTAAAAGCATCACAACCTAATCCCCATACTGTATCTGTAGGATACAACAAACACTTTCCTTTTTTTAAAAAGAAAACACTTTTTTCTATTTCTTCTTCAAATTCAAACATAAATAACTATAACTAATTAATTCACAATATTATGTGTTCTTAAGGCTTCATTTAAAGAAGTTTTTTTGTTAGTACTCTCTTTTCTTTTTCCTATAATTAACGCACAAGGAATGTGATAAACTCCTGATGGAAATTTTTTGGGATAAGATCCAGGGATAACTACAGAAGATTTAGGCACCATTCCTTGCATTTCTATAGGTTTTTCATTTGTAACATCAAAAATTTTAGTAGATGAGGTTAAAACAACATTTGCACCTAACACGGCTTCTTTTTCTATAAGAACACCTTCCACTAAAATACATCTAGAGCCAATAAAAACATCATCTTCTATAATGACTGGAGAAGCTTGTATTGGTTCTAAAACTCCTCCTATTCCTACTCCACCACTTACATGAACACGACTCCCAATTTGCGCGCAGCTTCCCACTGTAGCCCATGTATCTATCATGGTATTTTCTCCTATATATGATCCTATATTGACATAAGAAGGCATAAGAATAACTCCAGGAGAAATATAAGAACCATATCGAGCTACAGCATGAGGAACCACCCGAATTCCTTTATCTTTGAATCTATTTTTAATAGGAATTTTATCATAAAATTCTAATGGCCCCAATTTTACTAAATTCATTTTTCTAACAGAGAAATACATAATAATAGCTTTTTTTATCCATTCATTCACTATCCATTTTCCATTTAAAAACTCAGAAACCCTTATAGCTCCCTGTTCTATATGATCAATTGTTTCAATAACTCCATCTTGTATTTGCCGAT
This sequence comes from Blattabacterium cuenoti, assembly GCF_014251375.1. Lineage (NCBI taxonomy): Bacteria > Pseudomonadati > Bacteroidota > Flavobacteriia > Flavobacteriales > Blattabacteriaceae > Blattabacterium > Blattabacterium cuenoti. The sequence goes on from NZ_CP059187.1 coordinate 187,206, forward strand.
CAGTACTCCATATTTCTTTCCTATTCCAATATTTTTCTATTTTTGATTTAAGGTTTTTCACTTGACATAAATAAATATTTTCTATAGACAAAAGTAGTAAAAATAAAATAAGATAACAAGTATAGTATCTTAATACTAATATGAAAATGAAAAAAATATTAGGAATCGATTACGGACATGTAATCACGGGTTTGTCTATCACAGATTCTAAACAAATATTTGCATTTGGTCTCAATGCAATTCCAACTAAAAAGTTAATGAGTTTTTTAGATATGATTTTAAATAATGAGAAAATAGAAAAAATTGTTATTGGATTACCAAAAACATTAAGAAATAAAAATTCTTTAATAGAAAAATCTATTCAAAAATTTATTTTTGAATTTCATAAAAAATATCCTAAAATTATTATCGAACGATTCGATGAACGGTTTACATCTAAAATGGCTTTTTATACTATGATAGAATTAGGATTGAAAAAAAAAAAAGAAAACAAAAAATGATTCTGAACAAAATCAGCGCTATCATCATTCTGCAATCTTATCTTAAAAGAAAAGAAAAAAATAAAAATAAAGAAAAATAAAGAATGGTTTTACCTATAGTTACTTATGGAAATCCTATTCTCAGAAAAAAATGTTTAGACTTAGACATTTTTTCTTGTTGTTATAGTAAAAAAAAAGAAATAAATCAATTAATAAAAGATATGTTTGAAACTATGCATTCCATGAAAGGAATAGGATTAGCAGCTCCTCAAATTGGAAAAAGGATCAAACTTTTTATAATAGAAGTAGAAATGATGCATACGTTAGATGATGAAAAAAAAAAAATAGATAGAATAGATAATTCTTCTTATAAAGAGGTTTTTATTAACGCTAGAATATTAAAATACTATGGTAAAGAATGTAATTTGTATGAAGGATGTCTTAGTATTCCTGGAATAATGGGATTTGTAAAAAGAAAATCCAATGTATTAATAGAATATTATGATCAAAATTTGAAAAAAAAAAGAAAAATTTTTCAAGGAATATGTGCTAGAGTTATTTTACATGAATATGATCATCTGAATGGAAAACTTTTTATAGATTATTTTTCTTCTTTGAAAAAAAAAATAATAAGAAAAAAACTCATTAAGTTGTTAAAAAAGGACAAAAAAATTTATAAAAATACTATGAAATAATGTGATCTACTAACTTTTTGAAAGTATCCGGATCATTCATAGAAAAATCAGAAAGTACTTTTCTGTTAAGTTTAATGTTTTTATCGGATAATTTTTTCATAAAAACTGAATAAGACATCCCATATTGTCGAATCCCCGCATTAATCCTTTGAATCCAAAGCGATCTAAAATCTCTTTTTTTTTTCTTTCTCCCTGAAAAAGCATAACAAAAAGATTTTTCCACTGCATTTTTAGCAACGGTATAAACTTTGCTTCTTGCTCCATAAAAACCTTTCGCTAATTTGAGTATTTTTTTTCTTCTTTTTCGAGAAGAAACGGCATTTGTAGATCTAGGCATAACATAAGTTTTTAAAAAATTAATTTTAAGTATTAAAGTAAAAGTAGTTGTTTTTTTATACTTTTTTGATCTGATCTCTTCAATAGAGAAAATTGAGAAAGATTTCTTTTTCTTTTTTTAGATTTTTTAGTTAAAAGATGATTTTTAAACGCATGTTTTTTTTTTATATATCCACTAGATGTTTTTTTAAATCTTTTTTTAGATCCTGATTTTGTTTTTAATTTCGGCATATCAAAATTTTTTTGGAGCTAATATCATATACATTCTTTTTCCTTCCATAACTGGCATTTGTTCGACTTTCCCGTATTCTTCAATTTCTTCTGCAAATTTTAATAATTTAATTTTTCCTTGATCTTTGTAAACAATAGAACGGCCTTTAAAAAAAACAAATACTTTCACTTTATCTCCCCGCATTAAAAATCTTTCAGCAGTTTTTATTTTGACTTTTCCGTCATGATCTCCGATTTGTGGCCCAAATCTTATTTCTTTAGTATTTACTTTAACTTGTTTTGCTTTAAATTGTTTTTTTTTCTTTTTTTGTTCATATAAGAACTTCTTATAATCCAATATTTTACACACTGGTGGATCCAGTTTAGGATTAATTTCAACCAAATCCAATTCTTTCTCTCTGGCAAATTGAAGTGCCTCTTGTAAAGAATAAACTCCATTCTTTATGGAATCAGATTCTACACCTACTAAACGAACCTTATGGGAATCAATTTTTGTATTAATTCTATGCTTCTCCTTTTTTTGTGGTAAAAAACGGAAAATTCTCTTTTTTCCTCTTAAAAATTTATTTTTTATTATAATATTTAATTTTTTTCTTTAAAAATAGTTTTTATTCCATTAGAAATTGTAAAAATCCCTATGTCACCAACCCCATGACGTCTGAGTGAAATCATCTCATTTTTTTCTTCCTTTTCTCCTAATATGACCATATAAGGAATTTTATAATCTTCAGAATCTCTTATTTTTTTATTAATTTTTTCACTTCTACTATCAATGAATACACGAATATTGTAACTTAGCATCAAATTTAAAATTTTTTTCGCATACATTATATTCCTATCAGTGATAGGAAGTATAACTACCTGTGTAGGAGCTAACCAAAAAGGAAGGTTTCCTTTTGTATGTTCTATAAGAATAGCTATAAGACGTTCTAAAGACCCAAAAGGAGCTCTATGAATCATTACAGGACGATGTTTTTCATTATTTTTTCCTCTATAATATAAATCAAACCTTTCAGGTAAATTATAATCTATCTGAACAGTTCCTAGTTGCCAATTTCTTCCCAAAGAATCTTTTACAAGAAAATCCAATTTGGGGCCATAAAAAGCCGCTTCTCCATAATTTATGGATGCATTTATTTTTTCTTCTTGAACTGCTCTTAAAATTACTTCTTCAGATTTTTTCCAATTTTTCTCAGATCCAATATAGAAATTATTATTTTTTTTGGGGTCTCTAAGAGAAACTCTAACCGTATGATCCAAAAAACCTAAATGACGGAATACGTAAAAAACTAAATTTATTACTTTCTTAAATTCTTCTAATAATTGATCAAACGTACAAAAAATATGTGCATCATCTTGTGTAAAACATCTAACTCTTGTTAGACCATGAAGTTCCCCAGTTTGTTCATAACGATATACTGTTCCAAATTCAGCAAAGCGTTTAGGAAGATCACGATATGACCATTCTTGAGATCTATAAATTTCACAATGATGAGGACAATTCATTGGTTTTAAAAGAAATTCTTCTTTTTTATGAGGAGTTTGAATAGGCTTAAAACTATCTTTTCCATATTTATTCCAATGTCCACTTTGAACATATAATTTTTTATGTCCAATATGTGGGGTAACAATCATTTCATATCCTGACTTTTTTTGAATATCATTTAAAAATTCTTCTAAATTTTTTCTAAAAATTGTTCCTCTAGGCAACCACAATGGTAATCCCATTCCGACTCTATCAGAAAAGATAAAAAACTTTAGTTTTTTTCCTATTTTTCTGTGATCTATAATATTTGAACTATCTTTAGAATTATCATTATCTGACATATATTATCTTCTACACAGAAAGAAGTTTTTTTTTATAAAAAAAAGTTACAAGTTTTTTTATTCAAAGAAAAATAAATACAATACAGAAGCGATTACGCTTCCTACAATAGGTCCTAATACAGGTATGAAAGCGTAATTCCAATCACTTCCACCTTTTCCAGGTATTGGAATAATAAAATGCATAATTCTTGGACCCAGATCGCGAGCAGGGTTCATAGCATATCCAGTAGTTCCTCCTAAGGATAATCCAATTCCTAACATCATTAAAGATAATGGAAAAGCTACTCCTAATAACCCCCCCAATTCTACAACAGAATATTTTTCATTTGTAAGAAAAAAAGAAAAAAATATAAAACTACAAGTAGTAAAAACTTCGCTGAAAAAATTTGAATAAAAATTTTTTATAGAAGGAGTTGTTGCGAAAACAGATAATTTATGTTGTACATTTTTAGTTACTAAAAAATGATCTTTATATAAAATCCATACTAATAAAGATCCTAACATTGCTCCAATAAATTGAGAAAAAATATAAGAAGGAACAAGATTCCAAGAAAATTTTCCAACTATGGCTAATCCTATTGTAATAGATGGATTTAAATGTGCCCCACTATAAGGATAGGAAACTAAAATTCCCATAAAAACAGCTAAAGCCCATCCAATGGAAATAGTCAGCCACCCCCCCCCATTTCCATGTCCTTTTGTTTTAGACAAAATAACATTTGCGACAACTCCATTTCCTAAAAAAACAAGAATCATTGTCCCTATTATTTCTGATACCATGTTTGTCATATAATATTTATTTTTCTATTTTATCTATCACTTTCTACTAGACCAAGAACGAGTTGTTTGGATTGCTTTTTTCCAACCTTGAATTCTTTCCAAACGATTTGACATTCTTTTTGGTTCAAAAACTTGTTCTAATTGCCATTTATCTTGAATTTCTTCTAGATTTGTCCAATAATTTACTGCTAATCCTGATAAATAAGCTGCTCCAGCTGCAGTGAGTTCAGATACTTTAGATTTTACAACTTTTACATTTAAAATATCAGATTGAAATTGCATTAATAATTTATTTACTGTTGCTCCTCCATCTACACGAAGTTCTTTGATAGAAATTTCTGAATCCGCTTCCATAGCTTTAAGAACATCCATATTCTGAAAAGCAATACTTTCCAAAGCAGCTCTTACAAAATGAGCAGAAGAAGTTCCTCTTGTAATTCCAACAATAGTCCCTCTTGCTTGTTGATCCCAATAAGGAGCGCCTAATCCAGAAAAAGCGGGGACCATGTACATTCCTTCTGTATTTTCTACAGAAGCAGCAAGTGTTTCCGCTTCGTTAGCAGATAAAATCAACCCTAATCCATCTTTAAGCCATTGTACAACAGCGCCAGCAATAAAAACACTTCCTTCTAAAGCATATTGAACTTTATTTTTGATTTTCCAAGCAATAGTAGTTATTAAATTATTTCTAGAAAAAACTGGTTTATCTCCTACATTCATTAACATAAAACAACCAGTTCCATAAGTGTTTTTCACCATTCCAATCTTAGTGCACATCTGCCCAAAAAGAGCAGCTTGTTGATCTCCTGCAATTCCTGATATAGGAATTTTATGAGAAAGGATATGTCCCGTAGTATACCCCAAAATTTCACTAGAAGATTTGACTTCTGGTAGCATTGTTCTTGGGATATCAAATAAATCTATTAATTCTTGATCCCAACTAAGTGTATGAATATTAAAAAGCATGGTACGAGATGCATTAGTTACATCTGTAACATGAATCTTTTTTCCTGTTAAATTCCATATAAGCCATGAGTCTATAGTTCCAAAGGCCAATGTCCCGGAATAAGCTTTTTTTCTAGCTCCAGAAACATTATCTAAAATCCATTTAATTTTAGTGGCAGAAAAATATGGATCTATAATAAGTCCTGTTTTTTTTCTAATCATTTCAGTTAATCCATCGCATTTGATTTGATCACAATAGTCTGATGTTCGTCTATCTTGCCAAACAATAGCATTGAAAATGGGTTCTCCAGTTTTCTTATCCCACACTACAGTGGTTTCTCTTTGGTTAGTAATTCCTATTGAAATAATATTTTCACCTTCTAAATTTGCCTTTAGAATGGCTTCTAAAGCAACTGAAGCTTGCGTAGACCATATTTCTTCTGCATTATGTTCTACCCATCCAGGTGAAGGGTAAATTTGTGTAAATTCTCTTTGAGCTATAGAAATAATATTTCCAATTTTATCAAAAATAATAGCTCTAGAACTAGTTGTTCCCTGATCTAATGATAGCACATATTTTTTCATAAGCATATTGAATAATAATAAATAATGGTATTTCCAACTTTTCTCTCTTTAATTACTTTATTATTTCACATTATTTATTTGGTAATGGTAAGCAGAAGAAAAGAAGAAAATATCAAACTGATGGATCTGATGGATAATAATATTGCATAGCTAACTCTTTGAAAGAAGCGACTTGTGATTTTTCCCATGATTCATCTCTAGAGAGTTCTTGAGCCATTAATGATGCAACTTTTGGGGCAATCTCTATAGCTATTTTTGCATTTAAAAATAATAAACGGAGTCTTCTTGCTAAAACATCTTCAATTGTTCTAGCCATTTCATAACGTACCATCCATATAACTTCTGCTTTAGTACAGGAATAATAAGAAGAATACTTATTCTTATCGTCTTTGTTGTCTTCTTCTTGTGAGATTATTAATGAATCTCCTAGTAAAGGATTGTCTTGTATTAGTTTTTTTATATGATATTCATCTTCTCCGTATTTTTTCCAACAAGAACTTTGTTTTTTTCTATTATTATTTGAATTTGAAGAAGAAACGGAACCATAAATTTTTATATTTTTTGTTAAAGAAGGGACTTTATTTAAATTTCCTATTTCAATGGCTTTATTAACAGTATCCTCAGCCATTTTTCTATATGTTGTCCATTTTCCACCTATAATTGTAACCAATCCCGAAGGACTTATCATTAGTTTATGAGATCTAGAAATATCTTTAGTAGAAGAAGAATGAGATAAATGATGGGACACAACAAGAGGTCTTAATCCTGAGAAAGCGCTTAATATATCAGATTTTCTAGGAGAATGTATAAAATATTTATTAAAAGTTTTTAAAATAAAATCTATTTCTTTTTCTAAAGGTTTAGGTTCAAGAATACATTTATCTAGAAACGTATCTGTAGTTCCTACTAAAACATGATCATACCATGGAACACTAAACAAAACTCTTCCATCAGAAGTTTTCGGAATAACTATAGCATTAGAACTACTAAAAAAAGATTTTTTTAATACAATATGTGTTCCTTGGCTAGGCTTTATCAATATGGTACATTTTGATTCATCCATTTTTGAAATAGCATTGGAAAATACCCCCGTAGCATTAATCACTGTTTTTGAATAAATAGAATATTCTTTTTTAGTTTCAAGATCATCCGCGATCACCCCAGATATTTTATTTCCAACTTTTTTGATCAGGTTTTTAACTTGAAAATAATTTAATAAAATACCTCCTTTTTGAACACAAGTTTGTGCTAAATTAATAGCCAAACGAGCGTCGTCAAATTGTCCATCATAGTACAGGATTCCTCCTTTTAACTTATCAGGTTTAATTTCAGGAAAAATTTTTAATATTTCATTTTTGGATAAAAACTTGCATTTTCCAAAACTTAATGATCCAGCTAACCACTCGTAAAGTTTCAAACCTGTCCAATATAAAAACCCCATTTTCCAACTAAAAATTGGAATAACAAATCGTTGTTTTTTTACTAAATGAGGAGCATTTTTCAATAATAGTCCTCTTTCTTGCAATGCTTCATAAACTAATTTTATATTTCCTTGAGCTAAATATCGTATTCCTCCATGAACCAATTTGGTACTTCTGCTAGAAGTCCCCTTAGAGAAATCGGATTGTTCCAAAAGAATCGTTTTATATCCTCGAGAAGCTGAATCCAAAGCAATTCCTAATCCTGTAGCACCTCCTCCAATAATGAGAACATCCCAAATATTTATATTATCTAAAATGTTCAAAAATTTATCTCTATTTAAAAAAAAACCTTTCATCATGGATTACTTATTCACATTCACAATAGTGTAATTTATGAATATTTCAATTAAATTAATTAATATAATATGAACAAAATTAAAAATATTTATAATAAATAAAAGACATATTTTTTATAAAAAATAAAATCCCATTGCAATTCCATTTTATTTTTTTATACTTGATAAAAAATTTTTTATTATTTGTTGTCCGGAATTAACATTGATAGTTTTCATCATTTTGCTTATACTATGAAATTGATTTAAAAAAAGATCTATTTCTTTCAATGGGATTCCAGATCCTTTTGAAATTCTTTTTTTTCTACTTTCAGAGAAAAGTTTTTTTGGATTTTTTCTTTCATAAGGAGTCATAGAATGAATGATTGATTCTATTCTTTTGAGAGAATCCTTTTTTTTATTAGTAGCTTTCTTATCAAAAAATCTTTCTATTCCTAGACTCCCCGGAATCATGGAAATAATGTTTTTTAGATCTCCTATTTTTTTTATTTGTTGAATTTGTTCTAATAAATCTTCAAAATTAAAACGATTTTTTGAAATTTTATTATAAATTTTTTGAGTTCTTTCTTCATCAAATTGTTCCTGAACTCTTTCTACAAAAGAAACTATGTCCCCCATTCCTAGAATTCTATTAGCTATTCTATCTGGATGAAAAATCTCTATATCTTCTATTTTCTCTCCATTACTAATAAATTTAATAGGCTTTCCAACAATACTGGATATGGTAATAGCTGCTCCACCTCTGCTATCTCCATCTAATTTTGTCATAACTATTCCATCAAAATTCAAAAATTTTGAAAAAATTTGAACAGTGTTTATAGCATCTTGTCCAGTCATTCCATCTACAACAAATAAAATTTCATCTGGTTGACATGATTTATCAATTTTTTGTATTTCATCCATCATTGTTTTATTAATAGATAATCTCCCTGCAGTATCAATGATAATTATATCGTGGTTTTCTTTTTTAGCATAACAAATAGATTTTTGAACAATTTCTATTACATTTTTACTTCCTTTTAAAAAGAAAACAGGAATTTTAACTTTCTCTGCAAGAATTCTCAATTGATCTATAGCTGCAGGACGATAAATATCTGCAGCTACTAATAAAGGAGATTTGTTTTTTTTTTGAAAAAAAAAAGCTAATTTAGAGGAAAAGGAAGTTTTTCCACTTCCCTGTAATCCACAGATTAAAATAACGGAAGGATTTCTTCTGGATATATTGATTTCCGTATTTTTTTCCCCCATAAGGGTTACTAATTCATCATATACTATTTTTATAATTAGTTCTTTTGGTTTTAAAGAAGTGATAACTTTTTTTCCAATGGATTTTTCCTTAACTTTCTGAATAAATGTTCGGGCAATTTTATAATTCACATCTGAATCTATAAGAGCTCTTCTGATTTCTTTTAGTGTTTCTGAAATGTTGATTTCAGTAATTCTGTTATTTCCCTTTAAAATATGAAGAGCTTTATCTAGTTTTTTTTGTAATTGGTCAAACATAATTTTGTTTTTTTTTACATACGATCAAGTATTTCTATTCCTAATAATCCCATACCATATTTTAAAATATCTCCTGTTACATGAATAATATTCATTCGAATGTTACTATGAACAATATCCAAAATATCTATCATTTTTTTGTTTTGATAAAGATGATTAAAAATTTTAGAAACTTCATAAATATAATTAGCGACCAAAGAAGGATTCAAATTTTCTGCTGATTTTTTTAATATTAATGGATATTTTTTAAGAATTTTAATCATATTTCTTTCATATGTATCAAATTTCGCATTATTCCAATATTCATTAGTAAATGAACATTGATCAAAAAATTTTCGTTCTAATGAACGAATTCTAGAATAAGTATATTGAATATATGTCCCAGTATTCCCCTTAAAGTCTATAGATTTTTCAGGATAAAAAACAATTTTTTTTTTGGGATCCACTTTAAGAAAATAATACTTTAAAGCTCCTATTCCTATTATTTTAGAATATTTTTCTTTTTCTTCTTTTGAAAAATTCTTGAAAAAATTTTTTTTTGCTATAGAATACATTTCTAAAATGAGACGATCTGCATCTATAATATTTCCCTCCCTAGATTTCATTTTTCCACTGGGTAATTCAACCATTCCGTAAGAAAGATGAGATAATTTATTAACCCATACATATCCCAAACGGGATAATATGTTAAAAAGGACCTGAAAATGATAATCTTGTTCTTCTCCAACAATATAGATTAACTTATCTATCTTGTATTTTCTAAAACGTTCTACAGCAGTTCCTATGTCTTGAGTCATATATACAGAAGTTTTATCAGATCGTAAAAGAAGTTTTTCATCAAACCCTTCTTTCATTAGATCTATCCAAACTGATCCATCTTTTTTTTTGAAAAAAATTTTTTTTTTAAGACCTTTTTTTATAATATTCTTTCCAATTTCATAAACATCACTTTCATATTCTACCTGATCGAAAGTGATTCCTAATTCTTTATAAGTTTTTTTGAATCCATTATAAACCCATTGATTCATTTTTTTCCAAAGATTTATAGTCGGTCTATCTCCAGATTCCCATTTTTTTAATAATTTTCTAGATTTTTCCAAAATTGGGACATCTTTTTTTTTTGAATTTATTCCGGAATAGTTTTGAATTTCTTCACGATAAATTTTGTCAAATAAACAATAATATTTTCCTACAAAATGATCCCCTTTCATCCCTACGCTTTCTGGAGTGTCTCCTTTTCCAAACTCTTCCCAGGCAATCATAGATTTGCAGATATGTATTCCCCTATCATTGATGATCTGAATTCTTATGATTTTATGTCCAACCATTTTTAATATCTCTGATATAGAATAACCAATTAGATTATTTCTAATATGTCCTAAGTGAAGAGGTTTATTTGCATTAGGAGAAGAGTATTCTACCATTATATTTTCAGTTTGTAATTTTAAATCATAAAAATTCTTATTTAACATTTCTTTTAGGATATGAAAATAATAACTATCCTCAAAAATAAAATTTAAATAACCTCCTACAACAGAAAAAGAGATAAGTCCCATCAATTTATTCTGTACATAATTCCCAATATGAGCCCCAATTTGTTCTACAGGTTTTTTTAATTTTTTAGATAAAGAAAACAAAATTAAAGTAATATCTCCTGTATATTTTTTTTTAGTATACTGAAAGTCTAATTTAGGACAAGGATCTACCCCATATAAAATAGATATAGATTGCTCGGTAATTTCCTCTATAGATTGAAAATCATTATTACTAATCATATATAAAAAAATAATATAATATATTTAATGGATTGAATTTATAAGTATTTTTTTAATGGGGATCTCCATCCAAAAGGATCTTCAGATAAATTATGTTGTAGGTCTAATAAACTTTTTCTTAATAGAATAGAAATTCTCTCTTTCTCGTTTAAATTCGGTAAAAAAAATTTTTTACCTTGATAACTAATTGTTTTAAAATAGTTTACTACTACTGCCGTACCACATCCAAAAGCTTCCTTTAGAATACCTTTTTTTAATGCGTCTATTATTTCTGAAACACTTAAATCTCTTTCTTGTACATTTATTCCTTTTTTTTTAGCTAAAGACATAATACTCTTGCAGGTAATTCCGCTTAATATATTATCGTTTGCTTTTGGAGTAATGAGCTTCTTTTCTAACCAAAAAAAAACATTCATAGTCCCCGATTCTTCTATTAATGTATGAGTAGAAGAATCGGTCCATAAAATTTGATCAAATCCTTCTTCTCTTGCTAATCTAGTAGGATAAAAAGAAGAAGCATAATTTCCAGCAGCTTTAGTAAAGCCAACTCCTCCTGATGCAGAACGACTATACTTTTCTTCTATTTTTATTTTTAAAGGAGATTTATAATAAGAGTCTGCAGGAGTAGATATAATCATAAACAAATATTCATTAGATGGGTTAGCAGATAAAACCCCATCTGTTGCGATTAAAAAAGGACGAATATACAAAGATTGTCCATAATTTTTGGGAATCCAATCCCTATCTATATCAATTAATTTTTTCAAACCATTCATGAAAATAGATTCTGGAATAGTAGGCATTTCCAACCGAATAGCAGATCTATTCATTCTTCTAAAATTTTCTTCTGGACGAAATAAAAAAACTTCCCCGTTTTTATCCTTATAAGCTTTCATACCTTCAAAAATAGCTTGGCCATAATGAAATACGAGAGAAAGAGGAGAAACCACTATATCTCCAAACGGTTTTATAATAGAGTTCTTCCACTCACCATTTCTAAATTCAGAACAAAACATATGATCAGAACAATGATTTCCAAAAGAAATATTATTAAAATTTATTTTTTTAATCCTTGAATGCAAGGTTTTTTCTATTTTCATACACATACAAAAACAATAAAAACTTTATCAAATATAAATTAGATTTTTAAAAAAAATTCTTAACTTTTATCTAAGTATCATGCATAATTTTTAACACTTTTTCTACAATATTTTCAACAGAAGGTTTTGAAAAGTAATCCCCATCAGATCCATAAGGAGGACGATGTTCTTTAGCTGTAATTGTAATAGGTGGACTATCTAAATAATAATACCCCTTTTGTTCTTCTAATATCTTTTGTAGAAGATAAGCAGATGCTCCTCCCGGAACATCTTCGTCTATAATCAATAACCGATTTGTTTTCTTTAAACTTTTTCTAATATCTTTTTGTATATCCAAAGGTAATAGAGATTGAACATCAATAATTTCAGAATCTATATGAATTTTAGATAATTCTTCTGCTGCTTCATTTACAATTCTCCATGTAGAACCATAAGTAACAATGGTAATATCTTTTCCTATTCTTGTAATCTCTACTATTCCTATTGGGGTTCTAAAATTTCCCAAGTTTTCTGGCAATTTTTCTTTTATTCTATATCCATTAAGACACTCAATTACCAAAGCGGGGTCATCTCCAGCTAACAAAGTATTATAAAAACCAGCTGCTTTTACCATGTTTCTAGGAACAAGAATAAAAACCCCCCTTAAATAATTAATAAGACCTCCCATAGGAGATCCAGAATGCCATATTCCTTCTAAACGATGTCCTCTAGTTCTAATAATTACAGGTGATTTTTGTCCTCCTCTCGTTCTATATTGTAAACAAGCTAGGTCATCACTCATAATTTGTAAAGCATACAATATATAGTCTAAATATTGAATTTCAACTATAGGACGAAGTCCACGCATTGCAAGACCTATACCTTGTCCCAGAATAGTTGATTCTCGTATTCCCGTATCAAAAACACGTGTTTCTCCATATTTTCTTTGAAGACCTTCCAATCCTTGGTTTACATCTCCTATTTTTCCCACATCTTCTCCAAAAATTAAAAGATCAGGATATAACTCTAATAATTTATCAAAATTCTCTCTTAAAACAATTCTTCCATCCACTTCAAAAGTGGCATTTCTTTTATTATATAGAGGAAGCACTTCATTTATTTTGACTGCTGATTTTTCTGAAAAACTATATAAATGTGAAGAATAGTTCTCTTCTTCTTTACTATATTTTTTATGAAACCATCTCTTCAAACAATCTTTTTGATATGATTTTTCCTTAGAAAGAAAATATAGAGTTTTTCTAACTACACGGTAAATAGATTTTTTTGTCTGCAAATGTTTAGAATTATGTAACTCTTTTAGAAATTTTTTTATCCATTTTTTATATGGAAATGTTTCTTGTAACTTCTGTAAAAAAATTACAGATTCATTTTTTATTTTTTTAATAGGCCTCTGAAAAGCCACCCAAGCTATTTCTTGTTCTTTTTTAACATATGCTTTAGCTTCTATATCTATTTTATTCAAAGAATAAACATTAGAAATGTTCCGAAATACACCTTTATTTTTTTCAAACTTAAAGTTTAAAATCCAATCTCTAAATTTTTTTATTCCATCATTTCTCATTTCCCATTCTAAACGTTCTTTCGATTTATATCTTTCATGTGATGAAGATGTAGAATGGCCTTGAGGTTGAGTTAAATTTGTTACATGAATGATTACTGGAATATGTGCATTTCTAGCTATTTTCTCTGCTCTTAAATATGTTTTTGTAAGATCCATATAATTCGATCCATTTACACGTATAATTTCTATTCCATTCTCTTTTTTTGTTCTCTGAAATCCATATAAAAGATCACTGATATTTTTTTTTGAAAATTGATACTTATTAGTAACTGAAATTCCATATTCATCATCCCAAATAGAAAGAATAATGGGAATTTGCAAAACTGATGCTGCATTTACAGTTTCCCAAAATAAACCTTCAGAGATACTTGCATTTCCAATAGTTCCAAACGCCACTTCGTTTCCATTATTGGAAAACATTCTATGTGTTTTATTCAGATTTTTTAATTTCTTATAAATTTTAGAAGCCTGAGCTAATCCTAATAGTCTTGGCATTTGAGATGCAGTAGAAGATATATCTGCAATAGAATTTTTTTGACGTATAAGATTCTTCCAACTTCCATCATCGTTCAGTAACCGCGTTCCAAAATGCGCAGTCATCATTCTTCCAGATGAAACCGGTTCAGCTTCTAAATCAGAATGTGCGTACAACTGAGAAAAAAAACTTCTGACATTCAAAACTCCTATTGCCATCATAAAAGTTTGATCTCTATAATATCCAGATCTAAAATCTCCATTCTTAAAAACTTTTGCCATAGCCAATTGTGGAATTTCTTTTCCATCTCCAAATATTCCAAATTTTGCTCTTCCATTTAATACTTCTTTACGTCCTAAAAGGCTTGTTTCACGACTAATACGTGCTAATTTATAATCATCTAAAATCATTTTTCTAAATGAATCAAAAGAAGATTTAATTTCAGAATTATTATTTTTATATTCTTGATCACTGTTATTATTATTCATGAATACAAATTTTTGTGTTATGAAAATACAGGAATTTTAATTTTTTAGATGAACAGATTTCCTATTCTTTTTTTTGCATAGATAGAAAAGAGAACTATTCAGTATTTTAGCAAAAAAAAGAATAGGAAAAATACATTTAAAATCATTATTATATTATTATTATGATTTCTCATTTTTTTAATGGAAGAATTACATGTGCTATGATAAAACCTGATGCAGTTAAAAAAGGATATACATGGGAAATCTTGTTTAAGATAGTCAATGCAGGATTTCGTATTAGAGCGATAAAAATGATGGTACTTTCAAAAAAATCTGCTAAAAAATTTTATTCAGAACATAAAAAAAGTTTATTTTTTGAATCCTTAGTAGAATTTATGTCTTCTGGTCCAATTGTATCAGTTCTATTAGAAAAAGAAAATGCCGTAGAAGATTTTAGAACTCTAATAGGAAATACAAATCCTATATACGCAGCAGAAGGAACTATACGAAAATTATATGCAAGTTCTTTAGAAAAAAACGCTATTCATGGATCGGATAGTAATAAAAACGCTTTAAAAGAATGTCAATTTTATTTTTCTAATAGAGAAATTTTTTTTACTGAATTGAAAAATTCAGATTAAAAATTTACAAATTTGTAATTTGTTACAAAATTAAAAAAAATGAAAAAAATTTTTTTCATTACAATTTCCAGTATTTTCATATTTCTATTTGGAATAGGAATATGGATGACTGGAACATATAATCAATTGGTAAAATTGAATGAAAACATTAAAACACAATGGGGGCAGGTAGAAACTGTTTATCAACGTAGAGCGGATCTCATTCCAAATTTAGTAAATACAGTAAAAGGGTCAGCTAATTTTGAAAAAAATACACTTAATCAAATAATAGAATCAAGATCAAAAGCAACTTCCATAAAGATCAACTCAAATGACTTAAGCCAAGATAAAATTAGCAAATTCCAAAAAGCACAAGAAGAACTAAACCGTTCTGTTGGAAGATTATTGTTGATAGTAGAGAATTATCCTGATCTGAAATCTACACAAAATTTTTACGAATTACAAAATCAATTAGAAGGAACAGAAAATAGAATCAGTGTGGAAAGAAATCGTTTTAATGATCAAGTAAATAATTTTAATACTTATAGAAATCAATTTCCTAAATTTATAGTTGCAAATTTGTTTTATCAATTTAAAGAGAAAGGATATTTTCAATCTCATATTGGAGCAAAAAAATCCCCTCTTATAGATTTTAGGGATTAATTTTTTTTTTTGATCCAAATTTCCTATTATTTTGAAATAATAAAATCAGTTTACAATGTCTTTAAAAAAAAGATTTTAATGACAAACTACATGCAAATTCTGAATTTTTTTTTAGTTTTATTGATTTTCACTTCCAATTCAGTGAAAGGGCAATTTCATCATATCCCCCCCCCTCCAAAAAAAATATCTCCTATTCAAGATTATGCAGGTGTATTGTCAACAACTGATATAGATTCTTTAAATAAGAAACTTATTTCATATTCCAAAATAACGTCTACAGAAATTTTAGTTTCTATAGTTCAAGATCTTTATGGAGAAGATCCAAGTATTTTGGCTTCTAAATGGGGTGAAAAATGGCATATTGGAAAAAAATATAAAAATAATGGAATTGTTCTATTACTCTCTGTTAGAGACAAGAAAATATCCATTCAAAATGGATATGGAATAGAACCATATATAACAGATTTATCAACTGGACAGATCATAAAAAAAATAAAACCTCAATTACAGAGGGGGGATTTTTATCAAGCTATAGATTTCAGTACAAAAGAGGTTTTTAATATTTTGAATAATAAATTCAAAAATAATAATAAATACAGAAAAAAGAAAAAAAATAATAATTTTTTTTTATGGACTTTTTTGATCCCGTTTAGTATTTTTCTAGTTGCATTTCTACTACATAGAAAAAATGATTTAGAATTTTATTCATTACTGATAAATCCGTTTTTTTTAACAAATTTTCTATTTAGAAATTCACACCAAAAATATGAAGAAGAAGAAAATGAAGATTTCTTTGATGATGATGGATTTGGAGGTGGAGGATCGTTTGGGGGAGGAGGAGCCAGCGATAATTGGGATTAATTAATTTATTGATTTCTTAAATAGCCTTTTAAAATAGCTATTTTTTCCAAAGTATCATTTTCTTTTTTTTTTTCCTTTAAAAGAATTTGTTTGGGAACAGACTTGACATATTTATCGTTTGATAAATTTTTTCGTATTCTAGATAATAGATTGTCAAAATATTTAATTTCTCTTTCAATTTTAATAACATCTATTATTTCATCTTGATCATTCTTATTCTTAATGAAAAAGATATTTTCTTTTTCTTCTGATAAAAAATATCTATCTTTTCCTAAAAGAAATGAAAAAAAATTTCCTTTTACAGGTTTTTTTATAGAAACAATTTTAGATAAGTTTGCTAATTTTAAAATTACTGAATCACATTTTTTTTCTATTATACTATTAGTAAATAACACAAGTTTCCTTTTATAAGGAATACGTTTAATATTTCTAATATTTCGTATTTGAGATACAATTTCAGTTGCTTTTTCAAAAGAAACTAATATATCATGATTATATGAATTTTTTTTAGGCCAAGAAGAAATAATTAAAGCTTCTTCTGAAGTTCTCTTTTGAATAAGATTCCAAATTTCTTCTGAAAGAAAAGGCATATAAGGATGTAATAATTTTAATATATTTTCAAACCATTTTACGGTATTTAAATAAACGTATTTTGATCTAAAATCTCCAGATGATTTTATTATTTCAAGGAAATAAGAACAAAAATCATTCCAAATAAATTTGTACAAAATCATCAATGATTCATTGAACTTATACTTTATAAAAAATTTTTCAAAAGTTTCTAGAACATAATAAAAACGATTTTCAAACCATATGAAAGCGATATTAGATGATTCAGAAATATCTGTTTTATCAGATTTTGATTTTATTTTCCAACTTTGAATTAAACGAAAAGCATTCCATATTTTGTTAGAAAAATTTCTTCCTTGTAAACAAATTTTTTCATCAAAATGAAAATCTTTTCCCGCGTTAGTTCTAAGCATAATTCCTACACGAACAGCATCTGCTCCATATTTTTCAATCAAATTCATAGTATTCGGAGAATTGTTTAGAGATTTAGATATCTTCCTATTTTTAGAATCTCTTATTATACCAGTAAAATAAACATTTTTAAATGGTTTTTCTTTTTGAAAAAGAAACCCTGCCATAATCATACGTGCAACCCAAAAAAATAAAATATCAGAACCTGTTACCAAATCTTCAGTAGGATAATAATAAGATATTTCACGGTTATAAGGATGATGAATTCCGTTAAATACAGATATAGGTAAAATCCAAGAAGAAAACCAAGTGTCTAAAACATCTGTTTCCATTTTAATTTGATCAGATTGCAATTTTTTATTTTTACTTTTTTTTCTAGCTTTTTTTAAAGCTATTTCAAAATTTTCTGCTACAACGAAATCACTATTTTTTTTTCCATAGTAATAAACAGGAATACGATGTCCCCACCACAATTGTCTAGATATATTCCAATCTCTAATTTTTTCCATCCACTGGAAATAATTTTTTTTGAATTTACTGGGATGAAATTGAATCTCTCCATTCTTTACTGCATCTATAGCATGGATGGATATTTTTTTCATTTTTAAAAACCATTGAAGTGACAATCGTTGTTCTACTATAGATTGAGTTCTTTCTGAAAAACCTATTTTATAATTATGATTTTCTTCTATCTTCACTACAGATTTTAATTGAAATAATTCTTTAATAACTCTCTTTCTAACTTCAAAACGATCCATACCTTTATAATGAAGTCCTTTTTCATTTATAGTAGCGTCTTCATTGAAGATATTAATAACCTCTAAATGATGTTTATCAGAAATATTTTTATCATTAATATCATGAGCAGGGGTTATTTTTAAACATCCAGTTCCAAAATTTTGATCTACATATGAATCTTGAATCACAGGAATCACTCTATTAACTATTGGAACTATAACTTTTTTATTTTTTAAATGAAAATAACGAATATCATCCGGATGAAAACAAATAGCAGTATCTCCAAATATAGTTTCAGGACGAGTTGTTGCAATAGTTACAAAATTTTTTTCTCCTTCAATTTGATATTTTATATGATAAAGTTTCCCCTTTTGTTCTTTGTAGATTACTTCTTCATCCGAAAGAGTGGTTTTTGCTTCTGTATCCCAATTCACGACATGATGCCCTCTGTATATATATCCTTTTTCATATAAATCTATAAAAACTTTTGTAATAGATTTCGACAACCCTTGACTCATCGTAAATTGAGTTCTCTTCCAATCGCAAGAACACCCCAATCTTTTTAGTTGATTCAAGATAATATTCTGATGTTTTTTAGACCATTTTAAAACATGATACAAGAATTTCTCTCTTCCCATAATAATTTTGGATAATCCTTGTTGCTTTAACAAATTAACAACTTTTGCTTCTGTAGCAATAGAAGCGTGATCTGTTCCCGGAATCCAACACGTATTGTATCCTTTCATTCTGGCGTATCGAATTAATATATCTTGAATAGTGTTGTTTAAAATATGACCAATATGAAGAATTCCAGTGATATTAGGTGGAGGCATTAAAATTGTATAAGGAATCTTATCCTTATCTGGATAAGATCCAAAATAACCTCCTTTCATCCAATGATGATATATTTTTTTTTCTACGTATTTTGGATCGTATTTAATAGGAATAATATCCATAAATTGTTTACTATACTATACTAATATATATTATAATATAAAAAAAATTTAACTTTAATGATCGTAATTCTTGTTGCTTCAGTTTCAGAAAATGGATTTATAGGAAAAAATAATAAATTAATGTGGTATTTGCCTAATGATTTTAAACGTTTTAAAAAACTTACTATTGGAGAAACAGTTTTAATGGGCAGAAAAACTTTTGAATCCATTGGAAATATTCTTCCAAAAAGAAGAAATATTATTTTAACGAAAAAAAAAAATTTTTTTCCAAAAGTTTCAATAATAATAGAAACGTAAAAATCCTTTCTTCTTTGAAGGATATCTATCATTTATCTTATAAAAAAATATTCATTATTGGAGGAGAAAAAGTATATAAATCAATAATAGATCAAGCAAATATTATAGAGTTAACCCTTGTTCATGAAAAATTTAATGGAGATGCAAGATTTCCAAAAATAGATTCAAAAAAATGGAAAAAAATATATGAATTCTCCTACAAAAAAGACAAAAAACATTTATACAATTATAGTTTTATTAGATATGAAAACATATTATTCTCTTCTGTCTAATTCTTTTTTTATTCGTGCTGCAAGCTCATAACATTCATTAATTACTGCATGATTTAATAGAGCATTAAGATCTTTATCAGTCATTTTTTCTAACTCTTGTTGAGTTTTTTCTTTATTAAAAAAAAGGGGGATTGAATAATTTTCAATACATTCTTCAGTATCTTCGTTATCTTCTTTATTTTCAATTTCAATAGGAAATCCATTTTCAAAATATATTCCCGCTTTATCAAAAATTTCTTTTGTAGTATAAATAGGGGCTTGAAATCTTACAGCTAACGCTACTGCATCTGACGTCTTTGAATCTATTTTATGTTCTGTTTTTTGATCTCCCTCCTTATAAAATAGAATATAAGAAAAAAATATTCCGTTTACTAATTTGTATATAACAACTGATTTTAATTTTATACGAAATATTTCTGAAACAGAAAGAAATAGGTCATGAGTAAAAGATCTAGATGGATCTCTTTTTCCTAAAGCAGAAGAGATAGATTGAGCTTGCAAACTTTCTATAATAATAGGAAGTTTTATTTTTCCAGATTCTTCTTCTTCTAGTAATAAAACATATATCCCAGACTGTATTTGACTTAAGGATATCCCACGTATAGTTAATCTGATGAGTTGTTCCATAATTAGAAAAAAAATGTATAAAAAATCTTTATTTAAAGATACTAAATTTGAAAGTAATTTTTTACTAATTCTAATCTAATTTTATTCCTAAATACTGAATTTGATGGATTTCAGAATCAAATTCTTGAGTCAAATAAAAAAAAATTGTTGTTATACGGAGTAATTTTTTTTATATATTTATATAAAATAAAATGTTCAAAGTCAGTGAAAGTGAAAACGAATCCAATTGATAGATATCAAATCTAATTAAAAATTATTATTATTATGAATACTAGATTTCTAACAATTTTTTCTCTAGCATTAGGAATTTTACTTGTATCCTGTAATGATGACAACACCATCTCTTCTTCTGATCCTTCTTCTTCTTCTTCTTCTTCTTACGAACCTCCTGCTCCTTCTCCTGATCCTGAAACTGAACAAGAAGAAACTTCTTCAGATCCATCTAATTCTAAAAAAATCTTCTCTTTTACAAATCATCATCCTAACACCCTAGATTCATCTGTTTATTCTTATTCTTATCCTTATTTTTATTCCAGTGAAAAAGAAAAATATAAGTTTCCTCCTACTCCACAACCTTCTTTTGATATAATAGAAGAAAAAAAATTAGAACAAGAGCAAAACAAGTTTTTTTCGAGTCTAGATTCTAATACTTTAGATATAAGAATTAAAGAATTAGGAAATAGAATAGAAAGATTACAACAAGAAAGTGATTACCATCATGATGAATATTCTCATATGATCAATATTCAAAAATTAATTCTGGATGAAATGAGAAAAAAAAAAAGGATCATAAACTCAAAAACTTCTGGACCAGAAGAAATAATCAAAGCAAAACAAGAATTTGAAGAGAAGAAAAAACTGGAGGAAGAAAGATCACAAATTATCAAAGAAAAAGGTGATTTATTGAATCAGATAAATAATATCATATCAGCAGCAAGAAAAGAAGAATATGATCTTAAAAAGATACAAGATAGTAGAAAAGAAGAAATGCTCAATAATCATCGATCAAAAGAAGAAGAATATAAATAATAATAATTAATTTGATTAATAATAATTATTTCAAAACGGAAAAGGCCTCCTTTTCCGTTATTATTTTTGACGTTTCGTAACTTTTATTATGTATGAAGAAAATGAAAAAAATGACCTTTCGAGAAGTAATAGCTGAAGCGATGAGCGAAGAAATGAGAAGAGATGATTCCGTCTATCTCATGGGAGAAGAAGTCGCTCAATATAATGGAGCTTATAAAGCTTCTAAAGGAATGCTAGATGAATTTGGCCCCAATAGAGTTATTGATACACCTATCTCAGAATTAGGATTTTCTGGAATAGGAGTGGGTTCTGCTATGAATGGATGTAGACCTATCATTGAATTTATGACATTTAATTTTTCTTTGGTAGCAATGGATCAAATTATTAATAATGCTGCAAAAATACGTTATATGAGTGGAGGACAATGGAATATACCTATTGTTTTTAGAGGGCCAACTGGTTTTGCTGGCCAATTAGGTGCAACACATTCTCAATCTTTTGAAAGTTGGTATGCAAGTTGTCCAGGATTAAAAGTTGTAATTCCATGTAATCCCTATGATGCAAAAGGGCTATTAAAATCTTCCATACGAGATAATAACCCAGTTATTTTTATGGAGTCAGAACAAATGTATGGAGATAAAATGATGATTCCAGAAAAAGAATACATTCTTCCTATTGGAAAAGCAGATATAAAAAAAGAAGGAACTGATATAAGTTTAGTTTCTTTTGGAAAAATCATGAAAATGGCTTTAAGTATAGCGAAAAAATTAGATAAAGAAAATATTAGTGTAGAAGTAATAGATATTCAAACTATTCGTCCGTTGGATTATAAATCTATACTTTTGTCTGTAAAAAAAACTAACCGATTAGTCATTTTAGAAGAATCTTGGCCGTTTTCTTCAATAGCATCTGAAATTTCATATATTATACAAAAAAAAGCGTTTGATTATCTAGATGCACCTATTAATAGAATCACGATTCTTGATACCCCTGCTCCTTATGCTTCCAATTTAATTAAAGCTTGGTTTCCCAATGAAGAAAAAATAATAAAAGCCATTAAAGAAACTCTTTATATATTCTGATAATAATATCAATATGATTTTAATAAATAGCTTTAACAATTTTATAAATATTTTCTGGTTTATCCATTGTATAATAATGAATTACTTCTATTCCAGAATCTTTTAACTCTTTTGATTGATGTATCGCCCATTCTATTCCAATTTTAGAAACAGATTTTTTATCTTTAGCTTTTTCAATTTCTTTTACTAATTCATTTGGAATATTTAAGTAAAAACGAGAAGGAAGAATATTTAACTGTTTTTTTGAAGAAATAGGTTTAATTCCAGGAATTATAGGAACAGAAATTCCTTCAGATCTACATTTTTTTACAAAAGAAAAAAATTTTTTATTATCAAAAAACATTTGAGTTACAATATAATTGGCACCAGATTCTATTTTTTTTTTTAAAAAAAAGAGATCTCTTTCAATATTTGGAGCTTCTAAATGTTTTTCAGGATATCCAGCTACTCCAATACAAAAATCAAATAATGGTGCATTTTTTCGTTCTAGATTTTTATCAAGATACTTTCCTTTATTCAAATCTTGAACTTGTTTGACCAATTCAATTGCATATTTATGTCCATTTTTTTTTGCAAAAAAACTCTTTTCAGTTTTGAGAGGATCTCCTCTAAGAACTAAAACATTATCTATTCCTAAAAAATTGATTTCTATTAAAGCATTTTCAGTCATTTGTCTATTTACCCCACCACAAATAATATGTGGGACAGCATCTATCCCATATTTATTCATAATTGATGCACAAACTCTTACAGTTCCAGGACGTTTTGAAATAGTTTTTTTTTGTAAAAGTCCATTTTCTTTCTCAAGATAAATAAATTCTTCACGATGATATGTCACATCAATGAAAGGAGGATTGAATTCCATTAAAGGATCCAAAGTTGAAAAAATATCTTTCATATCATCTCCTATCAAAGGAGGTAAAATTTCAAAAGAGAACAAACTTTTTTTAGCTTTAGCTATATGATCAATGACTTTCATATCAAAAACTATTTTTGTATGTAATGGAGAGACAATAAATTAAAATTGTTTATTTTATGTGATTGTTATATAGTCAAATCCTGTATAAGGAACCAAAACTTTAGGAATATAAATTTGATTTTCAGTTTGATTATTTTCTAATAAAGCTGCCATAATACGGGGTAACGCTAGAGAACTACCATTTAAAGTATGACACAATTCCATTTTTCCATAAAGAGTTTTATAACGAATTTTCAATCTATTTGATTGAAAATTCGTACAATTTGAAACAGAACTTACTTCTAGCCATTTTTTTTGCCCCATAGAATACACTTCAAAATCATAAGTCATTGAAGAAGAAAATCCAAGTGTTTCTCCACTTAAACGAATAAGTCTAAACGGTAATTCCAAAGATTTTAGAATATTTCTAATATGCAAAATCATTTCATCTAAATAATCATAAGAAGTATCAGATGGTGTAATTTGAATTATTTCTACCTTTTCAAATTGATGCAATCTATTTAGCCCTCGTACTTTAGATCCATAAGACCCGGCTTCTCTTCTAAAACAAGAAGTATAGGTGGTCGCTCTAACAGGAAGATCTTTATATGTAAAAACATTGTTTCTAAAACAATTTACAAGAGGGACTTCTCCAGTTGGAATCAGATAAAGATTGTCTTTTTCTATAAAATACATCTGATTTTCTTTATCTGGAATTTGTCCAGTAGCATATACAGACATTTCATTTGCAAGATAAGGAAAACTATACTCTATATAGGAAGCACGGATGTTTTGATCTAAAAAATATTGAATTAAACTTCTTTGTAATTTAGCACCTTTTCCAAAATAAACTGAAAATCCAGATCCACATATTTGTGTACCTAAATCTGAATCGAATAAATGAAATTTTTTGGATAATTCCCAATGAGGAAGCCCACATTCAATTGTACGATAAATAGAACCTTCTTGAAAAAGAATATTTTCTGTATTTTCATTAATTTTTTCGTCAGGAACATTAGGAATTTGGTTTAGTTTTTTTTCCAAATTTTGAACTATATCTTTTAATTCTATATTAAGATCCTTTTTTTTTCTTTTAAAAAAAAGTGCCTTTTCTTTCAAAGAATTAATTTGAAAAGAAAAATCTAAACTTTTTACTAGATTACTTATTTTTTTAGAGATTAAGTTTTCTTTTTCTGAAATCTTATTTAGAATATTTTGTACTCTCTTTTTTCTTTTATCTAAAATTAATATTTCATCTATTAAATTTATTTCTTTAAATTTTCGTTTATTTAGTCCTGATAAAACTTTTTTTCTATTTTCTCTTATAAAAGACACTTGAAGCATAACAAAAAAAAAATTCAAAAATAATATAAAATTACAAGATAAATAATAAATATCTTACTATAAGTCTATATTTGTACTTAACTATGCGTAAGTTTTTCTATTCTTCTAGAAATAAATTAGATCAACATTTTTTGAGTGATCAAAAAATAGCTGAAAAAATTGTAAAAAATCTTTCTTTTAAAGATTATAATACAGTAGTAGAAATCGGACCAGGATTAGGAATATTAACAACTTATTTATTAAATATATGTGATAAGGTGTTTTTGATAGAAATTGATGAAGAATTAATTTCTTTTTTAAGAAATAATTTTCCTCTTTCTAAAAAACAGATAATCCATAAAAATTTTTTAGAATGGAGTCCAGAAGAAATTAATCTTAAGAATTTTGCATTGATTGGAAATTTTCCTTATAGTATTTCTTCTCAAATATTATTTCATATTTTGAAATATAATCAATACATTCCAGAATGTGTTGGAATGTTTCAAAAAGAAGTAGCAGAACGTATAGTTTCTCATAATGATAAAAAAACTTACGGAATTTTATCGGTTCTTGTCCAAACATTTTACGATGTAAAATATCTTTTTACTGTTGATAAAAATGTTTTTTTTCCTGTTCCAAATGTAATGTCAGCAGTTCTTTTCTTAAAAAGGAAAAAAGTAGAAATTTTCAATAAAGATCTTTTATTCAAATGTGTGAAAATATCTTTTAATCAAAGAAGAAAAATATTAAAAAATTCTCTAAAATCTTTTAAAAAAAAAATTACAGATTTTTACAATCTTCCATTTTTGAACAAAAGAGCAGAACAACTTTCCGTAAGAGAATTTCTTCAATTAACAAAAGAAATAGAAATTCGAAAATGATTACTAAAATACTGAATGGGGACAAATTAGCAATAAAAATAAGAAAAGAAATTTCTAAAGAAATAGAAAATATAAAAAAGAAAAAAAAACGGATTCCTCATCTTGGAATTATTTTATCAGGAACTAATAGTTCTAGTTTAACATATGTGAATAGCAAAATTAAAGAATGTAAAAATATAGGGCTCCAATCTACTTTAGTCCATTTACCAGAATATAGTTCTGAACATGATATACTAAAAGAAATTCAAAGAATGAATAAGGATCCATTAATAGATGGTTTTATTGTTCAACTCCCTCTTCAAAAACACATCAATCAGAATAATATAATTTTGTCTATTAATCCAAAAAAAGATGTAGATGGATTTCATCCTGAAAATTTTGGAAAAATGTCTTTGAATATGAAAGCTTTTTTTCCAGCTACTGCATTAGGGATATTAACTCTTTTAGAAAAAAACAAGATAAAAATATCTGGAAAACATACTGTAGTAATTGGAAGAAGTAATATTGTAGGAAGACCAATTAGTATTTTGATGAGTAGAAGAAAAGATATTGGAAATAGCACTGTTACATTAACTCATAGTTCCACTCCTAATATAGAATATTATACAAAACAAGCAGATATAATTATTACCGCTGTAGGAATTCCAGGTTTTTTAAAAGGAGAAATGATTAAAAAAGGTTCTATAGTCGTAGACGTAGGGATTACTAGAATTCAAAATGGAAAAAAATTCTATTTTAAAGGAGACGTTGATTTTAATAGTGTTTATGGAAAAGCTTCTTATTTGACTCCTGTTCCAGGCGGAGTAGGCCCTATGACTCGTATTATGCTTATCAAAAACACTTTAATTGCTGCATTAAAAAATAGAGAATAAATAAACAATGAGAGAAAAAATCATTCATGAATATTATAATAATACTGTTACTTTTCCTGTGAAAGAATCTTTTTATTCCCTTCAAGGAGAAGGACATTATTCTGGAATAGCTGCTTATTTTATCCGTTTAGGAGGATGTCACATAAAATGTAATTGGTGTGATACTAAAACAAGTTGGAAAATCAATAAAAACGATTTTTTAACAGTAAATCAAATTATTAAAAACATAAATAGTCAAGCAAAAATAATAGTTATTACTGGTGGGGAACCCACAATGTGGAATTTATCTCCTTTAACTAAAATTCTTAAAAAAAGAGGATACCGAATTCATGTAGAAACTTCAGGAACCTATCCAATTCAGGAAGAATTTATTGATTGGATTACTATATCTCCTAAAAAAAAAAGCTTCCACTAAAAGAAAATTATAAAAAAATGAATGAATTAAAAGTTGTTATTCATGATGAAAATGACTTTTTTTTTGCAGAAGAACAGTCAAATTCAGTAAATAAAAATCCACATTGTGTTTTATTGTTACAACCTGAATGGAAACAAAATATAAAAATGATTCCAAAAATCATTTCTTATATAAAAAAACATCCTAAATGGAAAATTTCTCTTCAAATTCATAAAATATTAAATATTTCTTAATTTTTTTTTATCTTTAAATGTCTTTTTTTTAAAACCTCTATCACTTCTTGAAGCGAACAGTTTTTACTATACAAAAGTAAAAGATAATGAAACAACAAATCTGCAGATTCATTTAAAAATAAATTTTTGTTCATATCTTTAGATTCAATGATAACTTCTACTGATTCCTCTCCAAACTTTTGAGCAATTCTATTAATTCCACTTTGAAAAAGTTTCAACACATAAGAATTTTTATTTCTTTTTTTTATTCTATTAGAAATAATTTTTTCTAAAAAAAATAAAAAATTTATTTGATTTTCTTCTTTCCAACAAGTATCCGTTCCTTTGTGACAAGTAGGCCCTGTTGGATCTGCTTTAATTAATAATGTATCTTGATCGCAATCAACTAATATGTCTTTAATCAAAAGATAATTTTTACTGATTTCTCCTTTTGTCCATAATCTTTTTTTAGATCTACTATAAAAAGTGATTTTTCTTTCTTCAATACTTTTTCTATATGCTTCTTGATTCATATAACCTAACATTAAAACTTTATCTGTTTTTGAATCTTGAACAATAACGGGAATCAATCCGTTCTTAAACTTTATTCTTTTTTCT
This sequence comes from Blattabacterium cuenoti, assembly GCF_014251375.1. Taxonomy (NCBI): domain Bacteria; kingdom Pseudomonadati; phylum Bacteroidota; class Flavobacteriia; order Flavobacteriales; family Blattabacteriaceae; genus Blattabacterium; species Blattabacterium cuenoti. The sequence continues at coordinate 215,144 of NZ_CP059187.1, forward strand.
TGAATAAGAAGATTATTTTTCATCATTTACATTTAGATTTTTTTTACCGAATCAGAATGTTTTTATTTCTTAAATAAGATTTAAGTTCAGGAATTTCTATTTCTCTATAATGAAAAATACTAGCTGCTAAAGCAGCATCTGCTTTTCCATTTTTAAAAATTTCATAAAAATCTTTTAATTTTCCAGCTCCACCTGAAGCAATAACTGGAATAGAAAGTTTTTCAGATATTTTTTTAGTGATATCCAAAGCAAATCCACTTTTTGTTCCATCATGATTCATTGAAGTTAATAAAATCTCTCCTGCTCCTCTCCTAAAAGCTTCTTTTGCCCAATCCAAAGTTTTTCTTTTAGTTGGAATTCTTCCCCCATTTAAATATACCCACCACTCATTTTCCTCATATTTTGTATCAATTGCCAAAACAATACATTGACTTCCAAATCTATTCGAAAGAATTTCTAATAGTTTTGGTTTTTCAAAAGCTGCAGTGTTAATAGAGATTTTATCCGCTCCTGCATTTAATAACAATTCAACATCTTTTTCTCCTCTAATCCCTCCACCTACAGTAAAGGGAATGTTTATATGTCTCGCTATTTCTCTTACTAAACTTAATAATGTTTTACGTTTTTCATTTGTTGCCGTAATATCTAAAAATATTAATTCATCTGCTCCTTGTTTCGTATACCAACTTCCTAATTCAACTGGATTTCCAGCATCTTTTAGATGTTTAAAGTTCACTCCTTTTACAGTTCTTCCATTTTTTATATCTAAACAAGGTATAATACGCTTAGCTAACAACATTTTTTTATTTTTTTTTGATTATTCTTTTTTTTCCAATCCATCAATTCTATCAGAGAGATTCTATTCTCATAGAGTGCTTTTCCAATAATTACTCCATAACATCCCAAATTTGATAATATATCTATATCTCTCATATTACTGATTCCCCCACTTGCAATAAATTCAATATCCGGAAATTTTTGAATAATTTTCTTGTATAAAGAAAAAGAAGGCCCAGATAAAACTCCATCTTTGGATATATCCGTGCAAAAAATTTTTTTTATACCATGTCGGCTTTTTTCTTTTAAAAAATCCCAAAAAGAAATTGAGTAAAACTTTGTCCATCCATTAGTTGCGATTTGATTATTCTTAACATCTACTCCAAGTAATATTTTATTTTTTCCATAAATATGAATCCATTTTTTGAAAAGTAAAGGTTTTTGCACTGCTATACTTCCAACAGTCGCCATATATCCACCATTTTCAAAAACAATACGAACATCATCATCTGTATGAATCCCCCCTCCAAAATCAATAATCAAATGTGTATATGTTGCTATTTTTTCTAATATTTTCCAATGAACTACTTTTCCTTTTTTTGCTCCATCTAAATCTACTAAATGTAATCTAGATATCCCATGATCTTCTAATAAAAATGCAACATCTAACGGATCATTATTATAAATCTTTTTCTTTTTATAATCTCCTTGTATTAAACGAACACATTTTCCATCAATAAGATCTATAGCCGCAATAATATTCATTTTTTTTGAATTTTTTTTTATAATCGAATAAAATTTTCTAATATTTTATGTCCTACATAAGAAGATTTTTCTGGATGAAATTGGACAGCATAAAAATTTTTTTTTTGTAAAGCGGCACTATAAGAGACTATATAATCAGTTTTAGCGATAGTGTATTTTCCTAAATGAGCATAATAACTATGTACAAAATATTGATAACTTCCATCTGTAATTTTTTCAAATAAAGGTCCTTTTAGATTATGAATTGTATTCCATCCTATTTGAGGGATTTTATCATTTTTATTTTCAGATTGAAATTTTTTGACTAATAAGTCAAAAACTCCTATACATGTAGTGCTTCCTTCTTCTGAAGATTTACAAAGCAATTGCATCCCTAAACAGATTCCTAATACAGGTTGTTCTAATTTAGATAGAAGAATATCCAATTTTTTTTTTTTTAAATGTTTCATAGCAAAATTAGCTTCTCCTACACCAGGTAGAATTACTTTTTCAGCAGTTTGAATAGATTCTTGTGAATCTGTTACAACTGCTTGTACTCCTATTCTTTCCAACGAAAATAGAACAGATTGGACATTTCCAGCAGGATATTTTATAATAATTGTTTTCATAATTTGTTATTAAAATTTTTTACAATAGTCCCTTAGAACTAGGTAAATGATGACTAGAATTTATTTGTATGGCCATTTTTAAGGCTTTTGCAAAAGCCTTAAAAATGGATTCTATTTTATGATGTTCGTTTTCTCCTGTAGAACGAATATGCAAATTGCATTTTGCAGAAGAAGAAAAAGATTTGAAAAAATGAGAAAACATTTCAGTAGGAATTTTTCCTATTTTTTCTCTTAAGAATTGGACATTCCAAGATAATTGACTTCTTCCCCCAAGATCCAATGCGACTGTAGACAAACAATCATCCATAGGAATTAAAGAAAAACCATAACGTTCTATTCCTTGTTTTTTCTTATTATTAATAGCTTTATGAAATACTTTTCCTAAAGTTATCCCAGTATCTTCTATAGAATGATGTTCATCTACATGTAGATCTCCTTTCGTATAAATATTCAAATCTATCAAACTATGAAACGAAATCTGTTGTAACAGATGATCGAAAAATCCAAGACCTGTTTGAATCTCCGATTTTCCTTTTCCATAAAGTCTAAGAGTGATTTTCACATCTGTTTCTAATGTCGTACGTTTATGTACGAAAAATTTTTTCGATATATTTTTTAAATATTCGTATATTTTTTTCCAGTTATCAGTTTTTAAAACTATTATATTTTTCACATCCTCATATATAGAAAATTCATTTGATGAAATGATGTGATTGTGGTCTTCTTTATTAATCCATATGGATTTACATCCTAAATTTTTTGCAAGAATAACATCTGTAAATCTATCTCCTATGACAAAAGATTTTGGTAGATCATAATAAGAATCCTTTAAATAAGAAGTTAACATTCCTGTACCAGGCTTTCTATTGGGAGATTTTTCTTCTTGAAAAGTTTTATCAATATGAACAGAAGAAAAATTGATTCCTTCTGTTTTTAGAACTTTTAATATATGATTGTGAATGGGCCAAAAATTTTTTTCCGGAAATCTTTCCGTTCCTAATCCATCTTGATTGGTAACCATTACCAAATCATAAGTCAATTCATGAACTATTTTTGTTAAAAAAAATATAACATTTGGATAAAATTCTACTTTTTCTAGAGTATCAATTTGATAAGTTGGAGGAGATTCTTTAATGATTGTTCCATCTCTATCTATAAATAATATTTTTTTCATTTTATTAAAAACATTTCTTGGAATATTTTTTTATTTGATTTATTAAATATTCATTTTCTTCGTGAGTTCCTACTGTTATTCTTAAACATTCATTGCATAGAATAATTTTGGATCGATCTCTAACTATAATGTTATTTTCAATTAAATATCTATAAATATTTTTAGAAAATATAGGGATTTTTACAAGTAAAAAATTTGAAGCACTAGGATATACTTTTTCTATTATAGAAATTTTTTTTAGAGATTCTTCCATATACTTTCTTTCTAAAAGAATATTCTTCAAATGATAAAAAAATAGATCTTTATTTTCTAATGCTCGAATTGCTATTTCTTGCGAAATTTGACTAATATTGTACGGATATTTTATTTTGTTCATCCATTGAATTATTTCTTCAGAAGCAATAGCTATTCCGATTCTTAATCCTGCTAATCCCCATGATTTAGAAAGGGTTTGAAGAATAATTAAGTTAGGATATTTGTCTACTTCTTTGGAAAAAGATTCTTGTTCTGAAAAATCAATGTAAGCTTCATCTAAAACTACTATTCCTGTAAATTTTTTTATAATTTTCTGAATATCTTTTCTTTGTATATCATTTCCAGTAGGATTATTTGGAGAACAAATAAAAATTATTTTACTATACTGATTAATTACATTTTCTATTCTTTTTAAATTTAATTGATATTCCTCTTTTGTTAAAAAGACTTGAATAACATCTACTCCATGAATTCTTCCACTTACTTCATACATTCCATAAGTAGGAGGAAAAACAATAGAATGATCTACTTTTGGACGTGAAAAAATACGATAAATTAAATCAATAATTTCATCGCTTCCATTTCCTAAGAATATTTTAGATTCAGAAATATTCTTTATTTCCGATATCTTTTTTTTTAATTCCATTTGCAATGGATCAGGATATCTATTATATGAATTAGAAAAAGATAAAGGAGATCCAAAAGAATTTTCATTAGCATCCAAAAAAATCATAGATTTTTTTTCTTTTTGTTGATACTCTTCTCTAGCTGAAAGATAAGGAGATACATTAATAATATTTTCTCTTATTAAGGAATTTAAATCAAAATTTGATGAAGACGAAAAGGTGTTCATGGATTAGAATTATTATTGATTGATTCATTTTTTATTTTAATCTAATATTAACAGATTTTTTATGCGCTATTAATCCTTCTTCAGAAGATAAAATCTCTACACATTTTGATAAATTTCGTAATCCTTTTTTAGAAATTTTTTGAAATGTAACTTTTTTAAGAAAACTCTCTACAGAAACCCCACTGTAAGATTTGGCATATCCATGTGTAGGAAGAACATGATTTGTACCAGAAGCATAATCTCCTACGCTGACGGGGGAATAATTCCCCAAAAAAATTGATCCAGCATTTTTTACTTGACTTCCCCAATAAGAGGAATTATTGCAATTAACAATAAGATGTTCTGGAGCTACTGTATTTATTAAATAAATGCATTTTTCTAAAGAAGAAAGAAGAATAATTTTGCTGTTTTCTAAAGATTTTTTAATGATATGTTGTTTCTTAGTCTTAGAAAGATGTTGGAACTGTTTTTTCAATTCACATTTTACTTTTTTAATCCAACAATCATTAGAAATTGTGACTAGAAGAATATAACTTTCTGAGTCATGTTCAGATTGAGAAAGTAAATCAGATGCAACATATTTTGGATTGGCAGTATTATCTGTTAAAATTACTACTTCAGAAGGGCCCGCAGGAATATCTATAGAAACAATTCCTTTTTGAGATACAATTTGTTTGGCTTTTGTGACATAAGAATTTCCAGGACCAAATATTTTATAAACAGAAGAAATACTTTCAGTTCCATAAGCCATAGCTGCAATAGCTTGAGCGCCTCCAACTTTATATATTTTTTCAATTCCTACATATTTAGATGTATATAAAATAGATGGATGAATTTCTCCATTTTTATTTGGAGGAGTACATAAAATAATCTCTTCACATCCTGCCAATTTACTAGGAATTCCTAACATTAAAACAGTAGATAGTAAAGGGGCAGATCCTCCAGGAATATACAACCCTATTTTTTCTATTGGAATAGATTTTCTCCAACAAATCACTCCTGGAATAATCTCTATTTTAGATTCTTCATAAATTTGGTTTTTATGAAAACAGAGAATATTCTCATACGCTGTATCAATAGATTTTTTTAAACCGCTTGAAATATTCAAGTATGACTTATTAATATCTTCTTCTGTTACTTGAATATTTTTTAAATTAAAATTATCATATTTCTTTGTGTAAGCTCTTAAAGCAACATCGCCATATAATTTTACATTATTTATAATAGATAATACTGAATCTTCTATATTATTATTTGTTACAGGTCTTTTTATAAGATTTCTCCATATCCTTTCTGAAGGATAAGAGTAGACTGGAATATCCATATCCATAATATTTAAAGTATTATTTTTTCTATCGGGAGCACTAATATATCTTGAGCTCCAAGTGCTTTTAAATTTTCTATTATTCCCCAAAAATCATTTTCATTTACCACAGAATGTACAGAACTACATTTTGAATTTGCTAAAGGAAGGATCACGGGACTTTTAATTCCGGGAAGATAAGAGATTATTTTTTCTAGTCTTTCATTAGGAACGTTTAAAAGAATATACTTGTTATTTTTTGCTTTTTTAACGGCTCGTATTCTAAATAATAATTTGTCCATTATAATACTTTGTGGATTACCTAAATGAAGATGAGATGCTAAAACAGCTTCTGATTGAAGAATTGTTTCTACTTCTTTCAATCCATTCATAAACAATGTAGAACCACTGCTTACTAAATCGCAAATGCAATCAGCTAAACCTATTCCGGGGGCAATTTCTACAGCTCCAGATATTTCATGAATTTCTGATTGAATGTATCTTTTTTCAAAAAATTCCTTTACTAAAAAAGGATAACTTGTCGCAATTCTCTTTCCATCTAAATCACTAAGATCATTGTACATAATAGATTTCGGAACAGCTATAGAAAGTCGACATTTTCCAAATCCTAAAGTTTCTTTAATTTGTATCTTTTTTCTTTTCTCTAGAAGAACATTTTTTCCTACTATTCCTATGTCAGCTACTCCATCTTCTAAATATTGAGGAATATCATCGTCTCTTAAAAAAAGAATTTCCAGTGGGAAATTAAGAGCTGTTGTTTTCAATTTATCTATCCCAATATTTACCTCAATGCTGCAATCTTTAAGCAACTTTATAGAGTCTTCATAAAGACGCCCTGATTTTTGAATAGCTATTTTAAGTTTCTCCATGACAGATATAGGAAAAAAAATAACAAAAGCTTACTTTCTTGTCTTGTAAGCTTTTTATTAACATCTAGATTTTTAATCATGCTGCATTACAGCAAATATAAAAAATTTTGAATATTATTAAACTTTTTGAAACTCTATTTTTGTTATCCAAATTCAATTCTTTCAAAGAAAAAAGATGATTACTTTTAACAAAAAAACTTTTTTTATGAAAATCATTAGTTATAATATAAATGGGATTAGATCCGGAATAAATAAAGGATTATTCCATTGGGTTGAAGACATTCAACCAGATATTTTGTGTTTTCAAGAAATTAAAGCTTTTCCAGAACAAATAAACACAAATATTCTTGATAATTTTGGGTATTACCATTATTGGTATCCTTCTTCAAAAAAAAAAGGATACAGCGGAGTAGGAATTTTATGTAAAGAAAAACCAATTCATGTAGAATATGGAATAGGATTTGATTCTATTGATCAAGAAGGAAGAGTTTTACGTATTGACTTAAAAAAAATATCTGTCATAAGCCTTTATCTTCCTTCTGGAAAAAATATAAAAAATAGATTAAGTTTTAAATTTCATTTTATGTATCAATTTTTTCATCATGTGAAAAAAATTAAAAAAGAGTTTAAAAATCTCATTATTTGTGGAGATTATAATATTTGTCATAAGGATAAAGATATCCACGATCCTATAAAAAATAGAGAAGTTTCTGGATTCTTACCAGAAGAAAGAAAATGGATGACGCATTTTTTAAATTTAGGATTTATAGATAGTTTTAGAAACTATGTTCAAGAAAGCAATCATTATAGTTGGTGGAGTTATACTCATAATGCTAGAAAAAATAATAAAGGTTGGAGAATTGATTACGCCATGGTTAGTACATCTTTAATAAAAAAGATGAAAAAAGCTTATCTCCTTCCTGAAATTCAATACTCAGATCATTGTCCCGCTGGATTAGAATTAGAAATTTAATTCTCATTGAATGACCTGACTGGGATTCGAACCCAGGACCCTTACATTAAAAGTGTAATGCTCTACCAGCTGAGCTACCAGGTCTTTCCTTAAAAGAGAACACTATTTGCTTGATAAACAAATATACTACTAATTTTTTTTATTTTATGAAAATAACCTTAATAGGATATATGGGGTGTGGAAAAACTTCTATAGGAAAAATTTTATCTAAAAAATTAAAATTTGATTTCTATGATCTAGATGATCTTCTTGTAAAAAATCAACATGATTCAATTTATAATCTTTTCAAAAAGATAGGAGAAAATTCTTTTAGAAAGATAGAGCATTTGATACTTAAAAATTTTTTTAAAAAAAAAAAAAGATATATTTTATCTGTTGGAGGTGGAACTCCTTGTTATTATAATAACATTTACTTATTAAATAAATTTTCAAAAACTTTCTATTTAAAAACTAATAGTTACACATTGTTCAAAAGATTGTATTTTGAAAAAGAAACAAGACCATTAATCGCGCATTTATCTAAAAATGAATTATTTCAATTTATTCTTAAACATTTTTCAAAAAGAATTTTATTCTACGAGAAATCTTATCGAAAAATAGATATTACTGGAAAACCCAAAAAAGATATAGTTGAAGAGATAACACAATCTCTCAATCAATAATTAATTATGAATAAATTTTCATACGAAAAATATGATCATTTTTTTTTAAAAAAAATTATGAAATATTTTTCAGGAAAAAAAAAAGTCTGTGTTGCTGTAAGCGGCGGATTAGATAGTATGGTACTTTTAAATTTATTACTTCATATTCCTAATCTAACATTAGGTGTTGCGCATTGTAATTTTACACTAAGAGATAAAGAATCTAATAAAGATGAAGATTTCGTAAGAAATTTTTGTTTAAAAAAACATATAATGTGTCATATAAAACGATTTAATACTCTTGATTTTTCTAAAAAACATAAGTTATCTATACAAATGGCAGCTAGGAAACTTAGATACGATTGGTTTAATGAGTTATTCAATTTATATGAGTTAATAGCATTAGGACATCATTTAAATGATTCTATAGAAACTTTTTTTTTAAATCTAATAAGAGGAACAGGAATTAAAGGATTATTAGGAATTCCTGTAAAAAGAGAAAAATTTATTCGTCCTCTCTCTAACTTTACAAAAGAAGAAATTTTACATTATGCTAAAATAGAAAACATAAACTGGAGATTAGATAAAAGTAATTTTGATAATAATAAGTATTTAAGAAATAAAATCCGTTCAGTGATATCTATTTTTTCAGATCCTTTTTACAAAGGAGTAAAAAAAAGTATCAATCTTCTTTATCAAGAAAATTTGTTAATAGAAAATAAAATTAAAGAAATAAATCAAAAAATAACAATAGAAAAAAAATATAATCCATTTTTTTACTGGAAACTATCGTGTAGTAAAATCTTAGAATTACAACCTTTATCTTGTTATTTATTTAAATTATTTTTTCCTTATGGATTTTCTAATATGAAAAACTTAGAAAATCTTCTTTACGCACAATCAGGAAAACAATTGATATCTAAAAAATATCGTATTATTAAGAACGAAAATAATTGGATTTTAATTTCCAAATCTTTTTTATTTAAAAATAAAAAAAAAGTTTTTTCAATTCAAAATATAAATAAAAAAATATCATTTCCTATAAATGTAGAATTTTTTTTTATTACAGAAACAGAAATAGAAAAATTTAATCCTACAATCTCATCATTATCATTGATAGATTTTTATAAAATTCAATTTCCATTAAAATTAAGAACCTGGAGAAATGGAGATTATTTTTATCCTATAAATATGAAAGGAAAAAAAAAATTAAGCAAATATTATAAAGAAAAAAAATTTTCTCTTTTGGAAAAAGAACAAATATGGTTATTAGTCAATGGAAATGAAGATATTATTTTAGTTATAGGAAATCGTTTAGATGATAGATTTAAAGTTACAAAAAAAACAAATAAAATATTAGGAATAAAAATAATATATTGATTCCCTTTCTAATTATTAGAAGAATAGAATTTAAATTAATACTTTTTTTAATTTTGAGAAAAATCAGTTGTTCTCTCTACTATCTATTTTTATTATGAAAATACATAATTTTAATGCAGGCCCTTCTATTTTACCTAAACAAGTAATTGAAAGATCCGCTCAATCTGTAATTTCTTTTAATAAAAGTGGATTATCAGTACTTGAAATTTCTCATAGAAGTAAGTATTTTACGGAAATAATGGAACAAACAACAGAATTAGTCAAAAGAATTATGAATTTAAACGATGACTATTCTATTTTGTTCCTTCAAGGAGGAGCAACCTTGCAATTTACAATGGTTCCGTATAATTTAATGAATCAAAAATCAGCTTATTTAGATACAGGGATATGGGCAAATAATGCTCTCAAAGAGGCTAAAAAATTTGGGGAAGTAAATATTCTTTTTTCTGGAAAAAAAAATGACTATACATATATATCTGAAAATTATAAAATTCCAAATGAAGTAGATTATTTTCATTGTACTTCTAATAATACAATAGTCGGAACACAAATGAAAAAATTTCCTAAAACTTCTATTCCAATAGTTTGCGATATGTCTTCAGATATATTTAGTAGAAAATTAAATTTTGGACAATTTAGTTTGATTTATGCTTCTGCACAAAAAAATATAAGTTCTGCAGGAATGACTATCGTCATAGTGAAAAAAGAAATTTTAGGAAAAGTTAAAAGAAATATTCCTTCTTACTTAGATTATATGATTCATATCAAAAATGATCGTATTTTAAATACTCCAAATGTGTTTTCTATTTATACATCTATGTTGACATTAGAATGGATAGAAAAAAAAGGAGGGCTTTCTATTTTGGAAAAAGAAAATGAATATAAGGCTCAATTGTTATATGATGAAATCGATAAAAATAATCTATTTGAAAATAAAATTCATAAAAAAGATCGTTCGAATATGAACGTAACTTTTTTTTTAAAGAAAAAAAATCTAGAAAAAGAATTCAATAAAATGTGGGAAAAAGAAAAAATTGTAGGATTAAATGGTCATAGAACCTTAGGAGGATATCGCGCTAGTATCTATAATGCTCTTTCATTAGAGAGTGTTCGTTTTTTAATACATATCATGAAAGAATTTGAAAAAAAATTCTCATAATCATAAATATATTATTATTATGAATCCTATTCAGAATCGTTTTTTTTTCATAAAAAAATCCATTCCAAAAAATATAAAAATTTTAGCAGTATCAAAAAATAAAGATATTTCTTACATAGAAGAATTATATAAAATAGGACATAGAGATTTTGGAGAAAATTATGTTCAAGAAATGATAAAAAAATATCAAAAATTGCCAAAAGATATTCGTTGGCATATGATTGGAAGAATTCAAAAAAACAAATTAAAATACATTACCCATTTTATTTATTTAATTCATAGTATTCAAAAAATTGAACACCTTCAAATCATAAATAAAGAAGCATCAAAATACAATCGAGTTGTCAATTGCTTATTACAAATAAAAATTTGTGAAGAAAAAAATAAATCCGGTATAACGGATAAGAAAGCTAGTAATATATTGGAATCTGAAGAATATAAAAATATGAAAAACGTAAAAATTATTGGTTTTATGGGGATAGCATCTTTCCAAAAATCCATTCAAAAAATACGTCATGAATTTCATTACTTAAATGAACTATACAAAAGTTTAAAAAATCAATATAAAGATTTTAAAATTCTATCTATGGGGATGAGTAAAGATTATCTAATTGCTATAGAACATGGTAGTAATCTTATTCGTTTAGGAACATTTCTTTTTGGAATTCGAGATAAAAAAGAAAATTTTATCTAATAGATTTTATGTATTTATTAATACTATCTTCTAATTTATTTTTATTTAATGATTCAATAAAAGAACTTCCAATAATTCCTCCATTTGCATATTGACATGATAAATCAAACGATTTTTTATCTCGAATTCCAAACCCAATTAATTTAGGAATTCTTTGAGATAATTTGTGAACTCTTTCAAAAAAAGATATCTGTTCTTTTCCAAATAACAGATATTCTCCTGTAGTAGAATTAGAAGAAACTAAATATAAAAAACCATCTGTAAGAGTGCTTAACAAAGAAATTCTCTGTGTAGTTGTTTTTGGTGTAACTAAAAATATTATAGATAAAAAATATCTTCTAAATAATTTTTGATATTTTTTCAAAAAAAGATCAACTGGTAAATCAGGTAAAATTAATCCTGATATTCCTGAATCAATGCATTTTTTCAAAAAATTTTCCGCCCCAAATTTATAAAATTGATTATAATATCCCATAAGAATAATGGGAGTTTTTATTTTCATTTTGTATCTAATTTTTTTTATTTGTGAAAATAAGAAAGAAATATTCATTCCATTTTTTAATGAAATTTGATTACTATTTTGTATTACCATTCCATCCGCTAAAGGATCAGAATAAGGAATTCCTATTTCAATTAAATCTACAGGTAGATTTTGCAAAGTTTTTATTAGTACTTCCGTACTATTTAAATCTGGATATCCAGCAGTAAAATAGATACACAATACATTTTTCTTTTTTGTTCTAAATAACTCATGTATTCTATTGTTCATTTTTCTTAGATTTGGAAAAAAAATTATCGTAAATGTTAATATCTTTATCACCTCTTCCAGATAAATTGATAACTACAATATCATTTTTTTTAAATGGAATTTTTTTTAATGCAGATAGAGCATGAGCACTTTCTAAAGCCGGTATAATTCCTTCTAGTTGAATTAGTTCATATCCTGATTGTAAAGCTTCTTCATCAGTAGAATGTAAAAAATTCACACGTTTTTTTACAAAAAGATTAGCATGCATAGGGCCTATTCCTGGGTAATCTAATCCAGCAGATATAGAATGTGCAGGAAGAACTTGTCCGTCTTTATCTTGTAAAACAATGGTCATACTTCCATGCAATATTCCTTTAGTCCCACAAGCTATTGACGCAGCTGTTTTTTTTGTATTTATCCCCAATCCTGCAGCTTCAACTGCTATCAAATTCACAGATTTGTGATCTAAAAAATGATAAAAAGCTCCCGCAGAATTACTTCCACCTCCTATACAGGCAATTACATAATTGGGAAAAGAACAACCTTCTTTTTCTTTTAATTGTATTTTTATTTCTTCACTGATAATGGATTGAAAATCCGCAACCATTTGAGGATATGGATGGGGGCCTACAGTAGATCCTATCAAATAATAACTTTCTGGATTATTAATCCAATAACGAATCGCTTCGTTTACTGCATCTTTAAGTGTTTTTTCCCCACTAGATACTGGAAAAATTTTTGCTCCAAGTGACCTCATTCTAAGAACATTAGACAATTGACGGGCCATATCAATTTTTCCCATAAAAATAACACATTCTAAATTCATTAAGGCACAAGTAGTAGCAGTAGCTACTCCATGTTGTCCAGCTCCTGTTTCAGCAATAATTTTTTTTTTACCTAATTTTTTGGCTAATAGTGTTTGACCAATGGTATTATTGATTTTATGCGATCCGGTATGATTTAGATCTTCTCTTTTTAAATAAACTTTTGCTCCATATTTATTGGAATATTTTTCACAAAAAAATAAAGGACTCGGTCTCCCGACATAATTATGTAAGATATATTTATATGATTTTTTAAATTCATGATTTGTAGTAATCTCTTTATATTTGCACTGCAACTCTTCTATATTATTATATAACATTTCAGGAATAAAAGATCCTCCAAATTCATCATAATACCCATTTTCATTAACTAAATATTTCATAATTCTCTTATTTTTTTTATAAAATCATTTATTGCAGATCTGTTTTTTTTTCCTGGATAAATTTCAAATTTACTATTTATATCAAGACCAAACATTTTAGGATGTGAAAAATTTTTAATTCTATCTACATCTTTCATTTCAATTCCTCCACTTAAAAAAAATAGAGTATCTAGTTGATATTCATATAATTTATTCCAAGTAAATTTTTTTCCACTTCCTCCATAAAGTGTAGTTTTGCTATCAAATAAAAAATAAGAACATAACCCAATGTAATCTCTAATCTTTTTAAAAGAAAAAAGATTATCAATATTAAAAGATTTTATTAATTTCAATCCTTTTTTTAAAAGACCTTCACAATATGAAGGACTTTCTGATCCATGTAATTGAACAAAATCTAGTTCTTTACTTTTTTCTAAAATATTTTTTTGTGATTCGTTTACAAACACACCTGTTTTCAATATTTCTTTTTTTAATCTTGGAAAAATGAAATTACGACCTACAAATCTAGGAGAATGAGGATAAAATATAAAACCTATGAAATCAGGAAATAAACTAGAAATTTGTTCAAATTCTGATTTGACACCACATATTTTTATTTTTAATTTCATCATATTTTAACTTCCAATGATTTTATCATATTTTTGCAACTTATTCCTGGATCATTTGTTTTCATAAAATGTTCTCCAATTAAAAATCCTTTAAATCCTTTTTTTCGTAACAATAAAATATTTTTAGGATTCTTAGAAAACCCACTTTCGGCGATTTTTAAATTAGGAATTTTTGAAGATAATTTTAAACAATGTTCAGGGTCTACAATAAAAGTTTTTAAATTACGGTTATTAATTCCTACTATAACATCTGTATGATCTGTTATTTTATCAATTTCATTTTCTTTATGAATTTCTATAACTACTTCTAACCCAATACTTTTAGCGATATAAACATGATTTTTTATTTCTTTTTTAGAAAGAATTTCAGATATTAACAAAATGACATCAGATCCTATAGATTTAGATTCTATGATTTGATATTCATCAATAATAAAATCTTTTCTAAGCAATGGAAGAGATACAATCTCTCGTGCCTTTTTCAAATCTTCGTTTTTTCCAGAAAAAAAATTCCATTCAGTAAGAATGGAAATTCCACTTGCACCAGCATTTTCATAATCTTTCACTACTTTTTCCACTGAGACGGTCGTGTTGATGACTCCTTTGGAAGGAGATTTACGCTTAAATTCTGCAATAATTCCTGTATTACTTTCTTTGAGTTTGTTAGATAGAGAAATACATTTTCTTTCAAAAAGAAAATTATTTTCTAATTTTTTCCGGGAAAAAAACTCTTTTTTTCTGGTAACTTCTTTTCGTTTAAAAGATATAATTTGATCAAGAAGATTCATAAGTTTAATAATTTTTTAAGAATACTCTTTGCCTTTCCACTTTTTAAAGAATTTTTAGCTTTTTCATAATTACTTTCAAAGCTTTCTTGATTAAGTAAACTTAATGCGAATGTTGCATTAATTAAAACAACTTCATTTTGAGCGAATGTTCCGTTTCCAGATAAAATACTAATAAATATACGAGTATTTTCTTCTGTATTTTTTCCTCCTTTTAATTCATCAGGATTTAATTTACTTTTTCCTAATTCTTCTATAGAATAAAATCGTTCTCCATTTGGAGTATAACACTTTATGTCACTAGTTAAAGAGATTTCATCATATCCATCTAAACTGTGAATGATAGCGTAATTATTTTTTGTATTTTGATACATATAATAATATATTCTTGCTAATTCCAAATTATTAACTCCTAATAATTGATTTTTAGGAGTTCCCGGATTTAGCAATGGCCCCAACGTATTAAAAAGAGTTCTAATTCCTAATTCTTTTCTAATCGGATAAATCAGATTGAATATAGGATGAAATATAGGAGCATGTAAATAACAAATTCCAACTTTTTCTAGTTGATTTTTTAAAGAATCTTCTTTATTGGTAAAATGATATCCCAATTTTTTTAAAACATTTGAAGATCCAGTAATAGAAGAAGATCCAAAACTTCCATGCTTAATAACTTTTTCACCTGCCCCCGCAACTATAAAACATGCTATAGTTGAAATATTGAAAGTATTTTTTCCATCTCCACCTGTTCCCACAATATCAATAGCATTGAATTCTGTTAAATTTATCTGTATACATGATTTCATTAAAGCTTTACGAAATCCGATTATTTCTTCTAAAGTAGGATTTCTCATATTGTATACAATTGTTAGAGCTGCTGCTTGGTTTTTATTTATTTTTCCTTTTGATAAGTTTAGAAAAAGATTTTCAGCTTCTTTTTTTGTTAAAGTATTTTCTAAAAATAGATGATTTAATATATTTTCCATCACAATTATTTTATATTCAACCAATTTTCTATAATTTTTTCTCCGTATGGAGTTAAAATAGATTCTGGATGAAATTGAACACCCCGGACATCATAAAATTTATGACGTAAAGCCATTATTTCTCCTTGATTTCCAGTAGCAGTGATTTTAAGAATATCATCAGGAAAATTGTGTGAAGAAATAATCCAAGAATGATAACGTCCAACTTTTATTTTTCTAGGAAGTTTTTGAAAAAGAATCTCTAAAGGATCTACAATATTTATTGAACTGGTAATTCCATGATAAACTTTCTTTGTATTAAGAAGAGTAGCTCCAAACACTTCTCCTATAGCTTGTTGTCCTAAACAAACGCCTAAAATACTTTTAGTGGAAGAAAACCTTTTGATTAACGGTTTTAAAATATGAGATTCATCAGGAATTCCTGGACCTGGAGACAAAATAATTTTTTTGTATTTTTCCACATCGGAAAGTTTAATTTCGTTATTTCTAAACACTTGTACAGGATTTTTTGTTAGTTGTTTGACAAGATGAACAAGATTATATGTAAAAGAATCATAGTTATCCACTATCAATATTTTATTCATATTCATTCACTCAATAGTTTTAGCTAGTTCTATAGCTTTAAATAAAGCCATAAGTTTATTATTTACTTCTTCTAATTCTTTTTCTTCTTTAGAATCAGAAACTATTCCAGCTCCAGCTTGAAAAAAAAGAGTATTATTTTTACTGATAAAAGAACGAATAACAATAGCTGTATTGATGTAACAATTATTTAATCCAAAAAATCCAATAGCACCTCCATATACTCCTCTATGTTGATTCTCTATCTTATCTATTAATTCCATAGCTTTATACTTTGGAGCTCCAGAAAGAGTTCCTGCAGGAAATGTATCTCCAAATACTTTTAGAATAGAGATATTCTCTTCTAATTTTCCGGATACTTTAGAAACCATGTGGTACACATGAGAAAAACTTTGTATTTCTTTGAAATACTCTATTTTTACATCTGATGAATTTTTACTTAAATCATTTCTTGCCAAATCTACCAACATAACATGTTCTGCGTTTTCTTTTGAATTTTTTATAAGAAATTCAGATAATTTTTTATCTTTTTTTTCATCTCCTGATCTCCGTACAGTTCCTGCTATTGGTTTTATATAAGCGATTTTATTATTCACAATTAACTGTGATTCTGGAGATGCTCCAAATAATTTGTAACTTCCATAATCAAAATAAAATAAATATGGGGAAGGATTAATAAATCGTAAAGCTCGATAGACATTAAATTCATCTCCCTTAAATTTTTGTTGAAATTGACGAGATAATACTATTTGAAAAACATCTCCTCGCAAACAGGATTTTATTCCCTTGGAAACCATTTTTTGGTATTCTTTATCAGTTATATTTGAAGAACGACTCCCCACAGATTTAAAAGGAAAAGATGAAAATTTTTTTCTTTTAACTAATTTTATCAATTGATCTACAGATAGATTCTTTTTTTTTATGTTAGAAAAATTATGTTCAATGACATACATTTTATTATAAAAATGATGAAATATGATTAAGTTACCATAAAATCCAAATCGTATTTGTGGTAACTTATATGATTCTTTAACAGGAGAAAGAAATTGAATATTTTCAAAATACTGAATACTATCGTAAGATATATACCCATATAACCCGGAATAAAATTTTTCTGAATTTTCACTTTTGAATTTTTTGAAAAAGTCATCAATTAAAACTTGAATATCGAATCTATCATTTATAAAAATATGTTTGTGAACACAATTTGGATAAGATATTCTGACTACATTTTTATCTAAAATAAGTTCTGATACTGGATTTATGCAAAGAATAGAAGAGTTATTTTTCTTATTAGAAGATTCTAATAATAATGTGTTTGGAAAACGATCTCTTAATTTTAAATACAATTCTATAGGTGTAGTACTATCAGCTAAAAGTTTTTTCTGAATAGTTCTAAAATTAAATTCAAACATGATTCATGATTTAATTTATGTATGGTGTTTTTTACATGATGAAAAAGTTCTCAGTAAAACGTGATGAAGTAAGTTTTTTTTATTGTTTTAACGACCAATACAAAGCAACCATACAACATTGGTTCTTTCTTATTTCTTTCTTACACTTACTTATACTTATCTTAATTTTCACTCATCACTCACTAGCCCTAGAAAACTAGTAGCTAGAGTTAGCAGCACTACTACTTATTAATTGTTATACTACTACTCTTTTACTCTTTAGTTAGTCTTACTTTCTATCTATCTACCAGAACTAACTAATAAATAAGAAGATAGACCCGATCCCCTCTCTCTCTACCTACTCACTCCTCTAGCCTGCCTCTATAGGATAGGAACGGAACTACTCATACAAACAACACCACACTCCATGTACGACGATTACGTACGTACGACGCATAAAATAAAATTAAAAGTTAGTTTTTTATATTTATTAGTTTAGTTATAGTTGTTTATCTTACTTTATGATCTAGTGTACTAACTAGGTATTAGGTATAGTACTAAACAAAAATTAGTAGAAGAAGAAATGATATCAAATACAAATATAAATAAATTTTTCATATTTATTTTATTTTTATGTAATATAGTATGATTCAAATTACTATGAAAATAGTCATATTTCCTTTTTTATTCTTTCTGTTTTTTTTTATTGTAGGGATAAGTAAAGGAATCCCCCCCATCCCCATAACAGTGGATGATTCAAAAAAAGAAGTAACAGAACTTTATTATAATCCTACTTTTCAAGATTATCAATTTTGGACAGAAAAGAGTAAGCAAAAAAAAATTTTAGATAACTCATCTCTTTCTATAGAAAAATATTATTCTCATAATTTTTTTAGAAAAGATAATTTTGGTTTTTTTTTTTCGAATAGGAGAAATAATTTATTTATTCCACATAATGTAAAATTAATGCAATTTACTCCTTCTAAATCATTGAATAATGATGAATTATTTTGCAATCAACAAATACATTTTTTTAATAATGTTTTTTTTTCTCCTGAAGAGATTAGATATTTTGATGTAAAAACACCTACTACAGAAATTCTCTATGTAAAAAATTCTTTTCAAGAAAGAGGCGTTGGAGTTCTTTTTACTCAAAGTCCTAATGAAACAACTAATTATTCTGTAGAATATAGAAATTTTCATTTTGGGGAACCTCCTAATTTTTCTGAAAAAAAGTTATTGTTAACAACATTTATTTATCAAAACAAGGAATTGAAAAAAAAATTATGGGGGCATTATTTATATCAAGATTTTGATGATGAAAAAAAAAGTTTTATTCCCTTTTGGAATACTACGACGGATAATAAAAATTTTGATTTTGAGAAGAAAAATTTTTTTCATAAAAGGATTTACATAAGTGGATCTCAAAAAATTTTTCCTTTTTTGTCATGGATAGAAAAAAATAAAAATCAATCTCTTTTTTTTAAAAACAATATAGAATACACACAATATGTTAAAGATCATCTTTTTTTTAAAGAAGTATTTAAAAATAATATAACTCATCATTCTCATTTTAAGAATGAATGTTCTTTAATTTTAAAAAAAGAAGAAAAATCAAATGTAGAAATAGGATTCATCTATGATAAAATTCGTGATCAAATTTTTTCAAAAGATTTATACAACAACAATTACAATGGAATTGCTAAAAAAAAAGATACAAGTGTAAATAAAATTTCTATTAACACAAAAGTTAATTATTTTATAAATAAAGTTTTTGAATTTTATTCAAATGGAAAATGGATGATAGAAGATCATAATCAGAATTTTTTACAAACAAACGTTCAATTAAATACATTGTTATTTTCAAAATTCAATTTTTTAACTTTTTTAAAGTTCACAAAAAAAAATAATATTTTTTCTGATTTTTTTAATTTTTCTCTCATTCAAAAAAATGGGGGGTGTAATAACAATTACCACAACAATACAAAGAATGAATTTTATACCAAGTCTATTGGTTTTTTTTTCTTTCCAAAAGAGAAAGAAAATTTAGATATTTTTTTTAAAGTGTCTAAAATAAATTTTGATAGTAAGGAAAAAATCCCCAATTTATTGGATTGGAAATATATCAATTCATGTGAATTGAAAATCAGGACAATCCATGATATATGGAAATTTCAATTCAATAATGTATTTTTATATCAAAAGTATAATTCAGATCAATTCATTTTTTCTATTCCAAACTTTTTGTTTAGAAATACTATCTCTTATAAAGATCATTATTTTAATCAATCTTTGTTTATACAAACTGGTTTATCCATTCATTATTTTAGTAAATTTGATTACAAATATTTTTCTTATCCTTCTGATTTTTTTTCAGAGTCAGAGAATGAATGTTCTCCTTATTATTCATCAAAAAAAGGAATTAAAAGATTTCCTTTTATAGATTATTTTTTCAATTTCAAAGTGTTTAGAATTCAGATTTATACAAGAATACAAAATATTCAAAATATTATATTTCATCAAAGTAAAAAAGAAGAAAAAGAAAATTTATCTATTAAAATAGGTCTATTATGGAATCTTTTTACTTGATGTGAAAAAAAATGTAATTTTATCATGAAAATCAACATGAATCAGTGAAAGAAAAAGAATTTATTTGTTTTGTTTTTTCTTTTTTTATGACTTTTTTGTTTTTATTTTCAAAAGAAAAAGAAGAAGAAGAAAAAAAGAAAAAAAAAGATGCCATTAAGTATATTAAAGAATATGCCCCATTCGCTATTGAAGAAATGGAACATTTTGGAATCCCGGCTAGTATTAAATTAGGACAGGGGATTTTGGAATCTTCTTGCGGTCAAAGTACATTAGCAAAATCTACAAACAATCATTTCGGAATAAAATGTGGGAAAAATTGGGATGGTGAAATTTATTATCATGATGATGATCTTCCAAAAGAATGTTTTAGAAAATACAAATCAGTTCGAGAATCTTTTAGTGATCATTCTAAATTTTTAAAAAAACCTCGTTATTCCAAATTATTTTTTTTGAAAAAAAAAGATTATCAATCTTGGGCAATTGAATTAAAAAATGCAGGTTATGCTACTTCTCTAAAGTATTCAGATCAATTAATTTTTCAAATAGAAAAATATTCTTTGTGGATTTTTGATAAAGAAAATTCTCAAGGAATAGAAAAAAGAATAGGTAAATATTTAACAAAAATAGAAATGGGAAAAATAAAAAAAACTATTTTTGAATCTTTTTTTGAAAAAATTTATCTTTTTTTCAAACTTAAAAAATAATTCTACTGTTACGTAAAAAATTATTTTATGGACCCTAAAAATTTTAAATATAGTAAGAATCACGAATGGATTGGATTGTGGGATAAAAATTATGTGGTTGGAATTACTCATTTTGCTCAAAATGAATTAGGAGATATTATTTATTTAGATATCAATGAGAATATTGTGGGAACAGAAATCGAAGAAGGAAATGTGTTTGGTACAATAGAAGCTGTTAAAACTGTTTCAGATCTATTTATGCCAGTTTCAGGTAAAATACTTGAAATTAATAAAAAATTATTATCAAATCCAGAATTCATAAATCAGAATTCTTATGACAAAGGATGGATTCTTAGAATTAAAATTTTGGATAAACAAGAATATGATTTGTTAATGTCTTTTGAAGAATACGAAAAATATACTAACTAGAAAGAATTTTTTCCATGAAAAAATCTGAAAATTTTGATTTTCTTGATGACGAAAAAATTGCTGATAAAATAATTAATTTCAAACATAAGAATATTACTTTTGTTCGTTTTTTAATTCCTTCAATTCATTGTAGTTCTTGCGTTTTCAATTTAGAAAAATTGCCAAATTTTAATAAAAACATTTATGAATCTACAGTTGATTTTACAAATAAGGAAGTTGGGATAACATTCAACAATGCGGAATTAAAACTTAGTGATTTAGCAAGATATCTTGAAACCATTGGTTATAAACCGTCTATTAATTTTGAATCTATAGAAGAAAAGATTGGAATGAGAGAAGAGAAAAAAATATTTGATAGAAAATTAATAGGAAAATTAGCAATTTCTTTTTTTTGCTTTGGAAATATTATGCTTTTAGCTATTCCAGAATACGTAGGTGCTTATGAAGAAGATTTATGGTTCTTAGAACATCGTCATTTTTTCAGGTTTTTAATGGCGGTTCTTTCTTTACCAATTGTTTACTTTTCTTTCACAGATTACGTAAAAAACGCTTTTTTTAGCTTTAAAAAACATATTTCTAATATAGATATTCCGATTTCTATAGGAATATTGGTTATTTTTTCATGGAGTCTTTATGAAGTTTCTTTTGATTTAGGATCTGGATATTTTGATAGTCTTTCTAGCTTTTCTTTTTTTTTACTCATTAGTAGACTCCTTCAGATACATACTCATAATAAAATACTTTCTTTTGAAAAGAATTATAAATCTTTTTATCCTATTTCTGTGACAAAAATTCACAATGAGTATTATAAAGAAGAAAAAATTTTGATTTCCTCTTTGAAAATAGGTGACGTGATTCTTATAAAGAATGAAGAAATTATTCCTGTAGATTCTATTTTAATGAAAGGAAGCGGGGTATTAGATAATAGTTTTATTACAGGAGAATCTCATTTGGTTCCTAAAAAAGTAGGAGATCGTATTTATTCGGGATCAAAACAAAAAGGAGAAGCCATTTTTTTAAAAGTAATTAAAAATGTAGATCAAAGTTATTTAACTTTATTATGGAAAAAAAATTTTCGTAAAAAAAAATTGTTTCATTTGAATTCAATTACCAATAAATTTAGTAAATATTTTACTCCTATTGTTTTAATGATTTCTGTAATAACAGGAATATATTGGTCTTTTATTAATGTTACAAAAGTATTTCAAACAACTTTTTCAGTTTTAATCATTACTTGTCCTTGTGCATTAGCACTTTCAACCCCATTTATACTTGGAAATATCATACGTTTTTTTTCTAAAAAAGGATTTTACGTAAAAGATATTTTTACAATGGAACGAATTTCCACTATAAAAACTTTAATTTTTGATAAAACAGGAACTATTACAGATCCAAATAAAGAGAGAATTTTTTTTGTAGGAAACATTTTGAAAGATGAAGATAAAAAAATGATTTCTTCTTTGTTAAGAAATTCTTCCCATCCTTTGAGTCAAAGAATATTAACAGAATTATCTGTAAATCTGAAAGAATATTATCCTGTAAAGAATTTTCAAGAAATAATTGGAAAAGGATTGGAAGGAATAATAAATGATGTTTTAGTTAAAATTGGATCTCAAGAATATTTAGGAATTAAAAAAAATAATTTTTATAAAAGAACAACAAGTGTTTCTATTTCTATCAATAATGAATTGATAGGTTCTTTTTTATTTAGAAATTATTATCGTAATGGAATAGAAAAAATATTTCAAAATTTAAAAAAATATAAAATTATTATTCTATCTGGAGATAATAATGAATTAGAGAAAAAATATTTAAAATCCATTTTACCTCAATCAAGTAAAATTTTTTTTAATCAAAGCCCAGAAGAAAAACTGAATTATGTGAAAAAATTGCAAAAAAAAGGAGAAAAAGTGATGATGTTTGGTGATGGAATTAATGATTTTTCTGCGTTAAATCAAAGTGAAGTAGGGATTGCAGTTTCAGAAAACCCGACTAGTTTTTTTCCAAGTTGTGATGCTTTTATTCAATCGAATCATTTGGAAAAAATTTTTTTATTTCTAAAAGTATCCAGGATTTCTATAATCTTGGTAATAATTAATTTTGCGATCAGTTTATTTTACAATGGAATAGGAATCGTATTTGCTATAACTGGGCATTTAAAGCCACTTATAGCTGCTATTTTAATGCCTTTAAGTTCTTTCTCCGTTATTACATTTTCTATGTTATCTACTTGGATGGTTTCACGGAGATTTCTATCTTAGATACAAAGAAAATTTTTAGATTTATGGATATATTAATTCTTATGATATTATCTAGTATTTTTCTAGGGGGAATTTTTCTGATTCTTTTTTTAATTAGTCTTTATTCTGGTCAATTTGATGATTATGAAACTCCTAGAGTTAGAATTTTAATTGATGATGATTCCTACACTTGCAGTGGAAAAAAAAATTAATAATTTTTTATGATGAAAATAGAATTAGAAACATGCTATTATAATAATCGTATTGTTAAAGCTTTTCTATATGCAACACTCTTTTGGGCTATTGTTGGATTTTTTGCTGGATTAGTTATTGCTTTTATGTTATTTTATCCAGAACTTCCAGAATTTTTATTAAGGAATAAATTAAAAGATTCTCAAGGAATAATGGGATTTGGACGTTGGAGAATGTTACATACAAGCACTACTGTTTTTGCTTTTGTTGGAAACGTAATTTTTACAGGTTCTTATTATTCCTTACAACGTCTTCTGAAAACAAGAATTTTTAGTGATATTCTTAGCTGGATTCATTTTTGGGGATGGCAAATATTTATTCTTTCTACTTGGATTACTTTTTTATTAGGAATAAATACTAGTAAAGAATACGCTGAACATGAATGGCCTATAGATATATGGATTTTATTTATTTGGATTGTTTATGGAATAAATATGATAGGAAGTATTTTAAAAAGGAGAATTCAGCATTTATATGTCAGTATTTGGTTTTTTTTAGGAACATGGGTAGCAGTAGCCATGTTACACATATTTAATAATCTTGAATTACCTATTTCTATTTTCTCTTTTAAAAGTTATTCTATATATGCTGGAGTACAAGATGCTTTAATGCAATGGTGGTATGGACATAATGCAGTCGCATTTATTTTAACAACTCCCATACTTGGATTAATGTATTATTTTGTTCCAAAAGCATCCAATCAACCTATATTTTCCTACAAACTTTCTATTATTCATTTTTGGTCCTTAATTTTTATATATATATGGGCCGGACCCCATCATTTAATGTATACTTCTCTTCCTAATTGGGCTCAAATGTTGGGAACTATTTTTTCAATTATGTTAATTGCCCCTTCTTGGGGGGGGATGTTAAATGGATTGTTAACTTTAAGAGGAGCTTGGAATAAAGTAAGAAAAGACCCCATTTTAAAATTTTTTACAGTAGGAATTACTTGTTATGGGATGGCAACTTTTGAAGGACCTATGCTTGCTACTAAAACACTTAATTCGATTGGTCATTTTACAGATTGGGTGATTGCTCATGTTCATCTAGGAACTTTAGGTTGGAATGGATTTATGGCTTTTGGAATCATCTATTGGTTAACACAAAAATTATGGAATACTAAATTATATTCTATTTCATTAGCAAATATTCATTTTTTTTTAGGAATATTGGGGATTACATTGTATATATTCCCTATGTATTTTGGATCTATATTGCAATCTGAAATGTGGAAACAATTTAATCCTGATGGAACTCTAACATACAAAAATTTTTTGGATACGGTTTTATCTATTATTCCTTTTTATAAACTCAGATTTGTAGGTGGGGCACTTTATTTTTTTGGATTTATCTTGATGATTTACAACTTATTTAGAACTATAAGAAAAGGGACTTTCCTTGATAAGGAGTCATTTCAAGTAATTCCATTTACTGAAAATGGAAAAAATAAAAATGAAAAATTTCACAGTTGGCTAGAACAAAAACCTATACAGTTTACTATCCTTTCTTTTATAGCTGTTGCTATTGGAGGATTTATAGAAATTATTCCTACTTTAGTAATAAAGTCTAATGTTCCTACTATAAATAACGTAAAACCTTATAAAGCTCTTGAATTGGAAGGAAGAGATATTTTTGTGAGAGAAGGATGTAATGCTTGTCACAGTGCACAAGTTCGTCCATTTAGAGATGAAGTCGTTCGTTATGGTGAATATTCTAAAGCCGGAGAATTTGTATATGATCATCCATTTCTTTGGGGATCTAAAAGAACAGGCCCTGATTTAGCGCGAGAAGGAGGAAAAAATCCTAATTCTTGGCATTATAAACATATGTATAATCCTCGTTCTACATCTCCAGGGTCCATTATGCCAAGATATCCTTGGTTAATTTACAATAAATTAGATAGATCTAATACTGAAAAAAAAATAAGAGCTATGATGAAATTAGGAGTTCCATATACTTTGGAATATATAAAAAATTTGAATGATGAGATGGATTCACAAGCCAATAAAATTGTATCTGATATATATAATGAATATCCAGAAATAAAAAAAGAAATGGATTTACAAAGAAGAAAGGAAAAAGAAAAGTTTATTCCTTTGGAAAAAAGAGAGGTCATAGCTCTTATTTCTTATTTACAACGTTTAGGAATAGATATTAAATCTTAATGATAAGTTTTTTAAAAAAATATTTTTCTTACGAAAAAGATATTGGAATTTTTCAATCTATTATATTAGTTCTATTTTTTATGACTTTTTTTTTCATTCTATTTTTTGTTTTTTCAAGACCTAAAAAATATTATGAAGAAATCAGTGAACTTCCTTTAGAAGTAGAGGGAGAAAAAAGGAAAAAAAAACAAGAATGTTTATGAGATCAAAAATTCCTTCTTTTATTATTATTCCTTCTATTTTATCTGTTATAATGTTTATGTACTATGTTATTTTTGATAATAATTATATAGGCCATCCAGTCACTATATCCTTTTTTATAACTATAACAATTTTATTACTGATCTTAGATTCCATTGAGTATTTAATATTTAGTAGAAGAATAAAATTTTTAACAGAAAAAGAAAAACGTAAAATACTAGAAGAAAATGAAGGAAATTATTTTTTTAGGTTTTATAAATTTATATTTCATGATCCTAAAAAAATCAATAGAGGGATTAAAAAAATAGACCATGGATTTGATGGAATTTTAGAATTAGATAATAAATTGCCAATGTGGTGGTTACATCTTTTTTATCTAACAATTGTATTTTCCTTAATTTATTTTATTTCTTATTTTTTTACAGATTTTTCTGATCCATATAAAGAATACGAAATGGCTTATAAAAAACAATTAAAAGAAATAGAAATTTATGAGAAAAAAATCCCTCAGGTAACTATAGAAAATGCTTCTTTTGAAGAAAAATTAATTGATAATGGAAAAGTTCTTTTTGAAGAAAATTGTTCTACCTGTCATCAATCTGATGGAAGCGGAAATATAGGCCCTAATTTAACAGATGATTACTGGATAAATATTGTTGAAAAAGATTTATTTAAAAATATATTTTCTATAATATGGAATGGAAGTAAAAATAATCCTACTATGCGAGCTTTTGGACAATCAGGAGAAATTAAAGGAAATGATATTCAAAAGATCTCTAGTTATGTCTATTTTATCAATACTAAATTAAAAAAACCTATGAAATCTAAAGAACCTCAAGGAAAAAAAATAATGAATTGGAACTTATTTATTAAATAATGAAAATAAAATTTTCTTGGGAAACAGGAATTGTATTGTCTTTGTTTATTTTTATAATTTTTATTATTTACACTGCATTTTTTTTTCCTCATGTAGAAAGTCAACTTGTATCAGATAAATATTATGAAGAAGAAATAAAATATCAAGAAATTATCAATGCAAAAAAAAATGCATCAAGACTTCCTCAAAAAATTAAAATATCTATTTTATCTTCTGGAATACAAATTGTATTTCCAAAAATTTTAGAAAATGGTCATGGTTATTTCACTCTATTTAGATCTTCATCTAAAGACTTAGATGTTTCTCGGTCTTTTAAAATAAGAAAAGACTCAGAGAAAACATTGTTTATCCCTAAAAAATTTCTAAAAATAGGATATTATAAACTTATAATTCAATGGAAATCAAATGGAAAGAAATATTTTTTTGAAAAAAATTTATTTTTTAATAATAAAATGAAAAATGAGAAAAAAAAAAAATAGAAGGAGGTTTCGTGAAGAATCTTTAGATTACCATAGTCAATTTCCTTCTGGAAAGATACAAATTTCTCCAACAAAAAAATACAGCAGTCAAAGAGATTTATCTTTAGCATATTCTCCTGGAGTTGCAGAACCTTGCAAAGAAATAGCTCGTTCTTCCAATGAAGTCTATAAATATACATCTAAAGGAAATCTTGTCGCTGTTATAACTAATGGAACTGCTGTATTAGGTCTTGGAGATATTGGAGCATTAGCATCTAAACCGGTTATGGAAGGAAAAGCACTTTTATTTAAAATATTTTCTGGAATTGATGTGTTTGATATAGAAATAGACGAATCTGATCCAGAAAAATTCATAGATGCAGTAAAAGCTATATCTCCAACTTTTGGAGGAATCAATTTAGAAGATATAAAAGCACCAGAAGCTTTTGAAATAGAACGAAGATTGAAATCTGAGTTAAATATTCCAGTAATGCATGATGATCAACATGGAACAGCTATCATTTCAGGAGCGGCATTAATTAATTCTATTAATTATGTTGGAAAAAACATTCATGAAATAAAAATGGTAGTCAATGGAGCAGGAGCGGCAGCAATTTCTTGCACAAGAACCTATAAACAACTTGGAGTCAATCCAAATAACATCCTTATGTTTGATAGTAAAGGATTATTGCATACTTCACGAAAAGATTTAAATGAAGAAAAAAAAGAATTTGCAGTTAACACTTATTCCATTCAAAAATTAGAACAAGCGATTCAAAATGCTGACGTTTTTATAGGACTGTCTGTAGGGGGAGTTTTAACCAAAAAAATGTTAAAAAGTATGGCAAAAGATCCTATTGTTTTTGCGATGGCAAATCCTGATCCAGAAATAGATTACAATTTAGCCGTAAAAATACGACCTGACGTCATTATAGCTACTGGGAGAAGCGATTATCCTAATCAAGTAAATAATGTATTAGGATTTCCCTATATTTTTAGAGGTGCGTTAGATGTTCATGCAAGTATTATTAATGATGAAATGAAATTAGCTGCTATTCATGCGATCGCTTCTTTAGCAAAAGAACCGGTTCCAGAACAAGTTAATGTTGTTTATAATAAAAAAAATATTTTTTTTGGAAAAGAATATATTATTCCTAAACCTTTCGACAATCGGTTAATCACTCGTGTAGCTCCTGCTGTTGCTAAAGCAGCTATGGATTCTGGAGTTGCAAGAAATCCTATCCTAGATTGGAAAATCTACAAAGAAAAATTACTTGATAGAATGGGGTACGAAAGTAAAATCCTAAGAATGATTCAAAATAGAGCTCGTACGAATCCTAAAAAAGTTGTTTTTTGTAATGGAGTAGAATATGAGATTCTAAAATCTGTTCAAATTCTTAATGAAGAAGGAATTGTTTCTCATCCTATTGTTTTAGGAAATGAACATAAAATAAAACGTCTAATAAATGAAAACAATCTAGATGTAGAATTGAAAATAATAGATCCTGAAAAAGAAAAAAATAAAAAAAAAATAGAGAACTATGCTAAAATTCTTTGGAAAAGAAGAAATCGAAAAGGATTAACTCTATATGATGCAAAAATCAGAATGCGTACCCCTGATCATTTTGGTGCAATGATGGTTGATCAAGGAGAAGCAGATGCAGTTATTACAGGGTATTCTAGAAGTTTTTCATTAAGTTTACGCCCCATGTTAGAAGTTATAGGAAGAGCAGAATCTGTTCAGAAAATAGCTGGAATGATGATTTTATTAACTAAACGGGGGCCTCTATTTCTAGCAGATACGGCAGTTATTACAGATCCAACAAGTGAAGAATTAGCTAGAATAGCATTAATGGCTTCTTATGTTGTGAAAGCTTTTAATATAGAACCACATATAGCTATGTTGTCCTTTCAAAATTTTTCTTCTGGCTCTAAAACTTCTTATAAAGTATCTCAAACAGTTGCTTTTTTGCATAAAAAATATCCAGATTTAATAGTAGATGGAGAATTACAACCTGATTTTGCTTTAAATGAATTCTTGTTAGCTAGTAAATTTCCTTTTTCTAAACTTGTTAAAAAAAGAGCAAATATTTTTATTTTTCCAAACTTAGAATCAGGTAATTTAACTTATAAGTTTATTAGAGGATTAGGAAATGTTCAAACTATTGGTCCCGTCATGTTAGGAATGCGAAAACCTGCACATGTAATGCAAATGCAGTCTAGTATAGAAGAAATTGTGAATTTAGCTACTTTATCTGTAATAGATGCACAAATTAGAAAAAACTAAAATCGTGTGTTTTGTTTGAAAAAAACTTCTTTTCCAAAAATAAGTTTGACTTGTTTTTGGAAAAATGATGATGCAGAACTAGATGTATAAAAAATTGGATTCTTAGTTGAATGAATAGATAATAAATTATTTTCATGTAATTTTTTTTGTATGTATTGAACTACTATTTTTTGTACATCAATTACACGTACTTTTCCATGATAAAAACTATCTATTTCATGCTTAAAAAATAGATAATGGGTACAAGCTAACAATAACGTATCTATTGATTGTAGATGTTTCAAATAAGATTCAATAACTGAGTTTATTTTTTTTTTATCCAATCCATTTTCTATAATAGGAGCTAATAACGGGGTCTCTATTTGGATTAGATCCAAATTTAAATGATGAAAATATTTTTCTATTTCTTTTTTAAAAAAATTTGAACGGATAGTTGCAGGGGTAGCCATGAGTCCGACTTTTTTAGAAGAAACTAATGTTTTGATTACAGGTTCTACCACATTAAATATTAATATTTTTTTACAAAATTCTTTTTGTATTATATCTAAAGAATTTGTAACCATTGTATTACAAGCTATTACTATAGCTTTACAATTTTTTTTATAGAGAAAATAAGCAATTTTCATTGAACATTTTTTAATAAATTCTTTAGATTTTTCTCCATAAGGCATATTTGCATTATCTCCAAAATAAATAATATATTCATTAGGCATGTGAATTTTTATTTCTTTAGCTATAAGAAGCCCTCCAATGCCAGAATCAAATATTCCTATTGGAGATGTCATTTTTCTGTATTTCAGATTCATTTCTATCTTTTTCTTTAGATTTATTTGATAAAAATTTTTTACTGAATTTATTTTTCAATCTTGCTGCTTTATTTATATGAATTATATTTTTCTTAGCTAATTTATCTATCATAGAAAAAATGTTGGGCAATTGTTCTTTTTTATTTTCCCTCATTAATTTTCTAATAGATGTTCTTGTACTTTTATACGAATATCTATTCCGTAATCGTCTAGTATGATTTTGTCTAATTCTTTTTAAAGAAGATAAATGATTCGCCATTTTTTTACGTTTATTTGAATAAATAGCCCATAGGGGAATCGAACCCCTCTTTCCAGGATGAAAACCTGACGTCCTAACCAATAGACGAATGGGCCTTTGAATTTTGAAAAAAAAACCTCATCAAATCACAAATACAAATTAAATTTTTTTTATCTTTAATACAAGTATTTTACTTACATTTGATTGTAAGACTTTTTGTTTCAAATTTTAAAGGTATTTTTTTCTGAAAAAAGTAAAAAGTAATTATACTGATCATAAAGAATTCTAAAATTGTTTTGTTTTTCTTATTTTACTTTCATTTTTTTTCTATTCATTTATTTGGAAATATAGAGTATTATAATAATAAGAAAAAATATGAGAAGATTTCTTTTAGAAGAAAGAAACAAAAATCATTGTACAATGAGGGAAAAAATGATTTGAAATTTTTTAAAAAAAAAATTCCTAAAAAAACTGATACTGATTCTATTATTCAGATAGCTAAAAATTATATCTATACACCATATAAATATGGTGGAAATTCTAAAAAAGGAATAGATTGTTCTGCCTTTATAAAAAAGATTTTTTCTTTTTACAAAATTTTATTGCCACGTGTCTCTTACCACCAAGCAAAAAAAGGATTTTTCGTACCCCCCAAAAAAATAGAAAAAGGAGATCTCTTATTTTTTTCTACAGAAATGTCTAAAAAAAAAATTAATCATGTAGGAATGGTAGTGCATGTAGAAAATCACAACAGTATATTCTTTATTCATGCCTCTACATCAAATGGAGTAATTATTTCTCAACTGTATCAAAAATATTGGAAGAATAGATTTATTACAGCAAGAAGAATACTTTATTCATCATCAGAATAATGAATTGAAAATCCTAAATGTTTCAAATCTTTCCAAAAATCAGGATATGATTTTTCTACAACATTTGGATCCTCAATTTTCAGAGAATGACACAATCCAAATGGAGAAAAAGACATAGCCATTCTGTGATCTTGATAAGTTTTTATTCGAATAGATGAATTAATTTCTTTTGATAAAAAATCTCTGATTTCTAAATCAGAGTTTGTAATGTGTATTTTTACACCTAATTTGAGTAGTTCGTTTTTTAACGCTTGTAATCTATCTGTTTCTTTAATTTTCAATGTTTCTAATCCTTTTAACAGACATTTAACACCCAGAGATGCACAAGTCACAACTATAGTTTGTGCAATGTCTGGAGTTTTATTTAGATCTAAAATAATAAATTTTAATGGAGTAAAATTGAACTTTTTATTCAGTATAATTTGATTTTTTTTAAAAAGAGTAGATATTCCAAAATATTTTTCATAAATGGAAGAGATTTCTTTATCCCCTTGTAAACTTTCATTTTTATACGTTTTTAAAGTGATATTGCATTTTTTTGATATAGCAGCCATAGAATAGTAATAAGACGCTGAACTCCAATCTGATTCTATAGAAAAACATTTTTTTACTTTTTCTTTTCCTGGTAAAATATGAATAATTTTTTTACTCCAAGAAACTTTTATCCCTGCTTGATTTAATAAATCGAAAGTCATTTTTATATATGGAATGGATGTAATTTCTTCTTTTAAATAAATTTTAAGTCCCGTATCAAATTTACTAGCTATTAACATCAGAGAACTAATATATTGACTACTAATTTTTGCATTAATATCAATTTTTCCTCCTAGAATTTTTTTTCCAATAATTTTTATTGGAGGAAATCCTACTTTTTCTAAATAATAAATTTCTGAACCTAATTTTTTTAAAGCATCTACAAGTCCGGATATCGGCCTTTCTTTCATTCTATTTGATCCTGTCAAAATGACTTCTTTTCCTTCTTGTATAGAAAAATAAGAAGTCAAAAAACGCATAGCAGTTCCAGCATGGTGAATATTGAATACATTAGATGTTTGAATGCTATTTAAACTTTTATTTAAAACTTCTGTATCCTGGCAATTGGAAAGATTTTCTATGTGAATATCATCGGGATAAATAGCTTTTAAAATTAAAAGACGATTCGAGATACTTTTAGATCCTGTTATAGATATGGCTCCACATAAATAATTTTTTTTTAGTTTCCGAATAGTAATGTAAGAAGACATATTAATTAATTTATTTTAGTTTTTCATTATCATGGTGTCTTTTATGATCTCTTATTTTCTTTTTTTTTAGTTTTTTTTTAAAAGACTCTTCTAAATTAATTCCAGTTTGATTCGCCAAACAAATCAAAACAAATAAGACATCCGATAATTCTTCACCAAGATTTTCATTGTTTTTGCAATTTTTTTTTGGAGATTGTTCTCCATAGTTTCTTGCAATAATTCTAGAAACTTCACCTACTTCTTCAGATAAAAGAATAGTGTTAGTTAATACGTTAAAATAACGGATTCCATGGGTAAGAATCCAATCATGAACTAATTTTTGCAAATCTTTTATTTCCAAATTCAATTATTATTATAGAGGTTTTTTTTTTTAAGTATTCTTTTTACATGATCTATGATTGATTCACGATCTATTTTATATTTACTTAATAATTCCATTGGTTTTCCACTTTCTCCAAAAGTATCGTTTACTGCTACTATACTTTGATAAATAGGATACTTTTTATTATTAGTAGTAATAATTCTAGAAATACTTTCTCCTAATCCTCCTAAATAATTATGTTCCTCTGCAGTGACAACACATTTTGTTTTTTTAATAGAATTTAATATGGTTTTTTCATCTAATGGTTTTATTGTATGAATATTAATAACTTCACAATTAATTCCTTTTTTTTCGTATAATATTCTAGATGCTTCTAAAGATTCCCATACCAAATGGCCTGTGCTAATAATAGTTACATCTTTTCCTTTTTTTAAAAGAATCGCTTTTCCAATTTCAAACTTTTGATTTTCTTCCGTAAAATTAACTACAGAAGGACGTCCAAAACGTAAATAAACGGGACCAGAGTAATCAGCAATAGCTAAAGTTGCCGCATAAGTTTGATTGTAATCACAAGTGTTAATAACAGTCATTCCAGGCAACATTTTCATCATTCCTATATCTTCCAAACTTTGATGTGTTGCTCCATCTTCACCTAAGGTTAACCCAGAATGAGAAGCACATATTTTTACATTTTTTCGTGAATAAGCTATAGACTGACGGATTTGATCATATACGCGAGATGTAGCAAAATTTGCGAATGTTCCAGCAAAAGGAATATATTTTCCAATGCTAAGTCCAGATGCAATGCACATCATATTAGCTTCTGCAATTCCAATCTGAAAAAATCGTTCAGGAAATTCTTTGGAAAATTTTTTCATAAATAATGAACTAGTCAAATCAGCACATAATACTACAATTTTTTTATTTTTTCTACCTAATAAAGTCAAAGCATTTCCGAATCCTGCTCTAGTTTCTTTTAATCCTTTATTTTCATATAGTTTCATAATTCTTATTTTTTTTCTATGATATCAGATTGGGTAATCTCCTAAAGGAGTTTTAGGGAGTTGAGAAAGTGCTTTTTCTAATTCCTCTTGATTAGGAGATTTTCCATGCCATATATAATTTCCTTCCATAAAATCTACTCCATACCCCATTTTTGTATATAAAATAATTAAAACTGGTTTTTTTTTTCCAGTTTCATTTTTTGCTTTTTTTAAAATATTAATGACTTTTTCTATATTGTTTCCTCCTAATTCTTCTAAAACTATCCAATTAAAAGATTCAAATTTTTTTTTAAGATTTCCAAGAGAAAGAACTTGATCGGTAGGTCCATCTATTTGTACCCCATTATAATCTACAGTAGCTATATAATTATCTATATGATTTGCTCCTGCATATAAAACAGCTTCCCATATTTGCCCTTCATTTAATTCTCCATCTCCATGTAGGCTGTAAATCAATCTATTAAATTCTTTATTCAATCTTTTTGATATGGCCGCCCCAATTGCTACTGACATTCCTTGACCTAAGGATCCAGAAGAGATTCGGATTCCGGGGAGTCCTCTATGTATGGAAGGATGCCCTTGTAAACGAGAATTTAGTTTTCTGAAAGTTGATAATTCTTTTACAGAAAAAAAACCCGAACGAGCTAACACACTATAATAAACAGGAGAGATATGACCATTTGACAGAAAAAAAAGATCTTCTCCTTCTCCATCCATAGTAAATTTTTTTGGATTAAAATACATGATTTCTTTATATAAAGCTACCAAGTATTCTGTGCATCCTAATGATCCACCAGGATGACCAGAATTTGCATTATTTACCATACGTAATATATCTCTTCTTACTTGAGAACATAAATCTTTTAAATCACGTATATTCATATATTTTTTTTTTGAATTTGTTTTTTTTAGTTTTTATACTGGATATTTTTTTCATATTTTTAATCATATGAATTTTTTGTTAATAAAAAATCAAAACACAAAAATAACAATTAATTATGAGTATCCTAAACAGAAAATCGAAATTCAAATATAATTTTTTAGATGAATATGTAGCTGGTATACAATTGCTTGGACATGAAGTTAAAGCTATAAGACAAAATCAAGCTAATATTACGGAAAGTTTTTGTCAGATAAAAAATGGAGAATTGTATTCCATTAACATGGATATCTCTGAATACAAATTTGGAACCAATTGGAATCATCAAAGTAGAAGAGAAAGAAAATTATTATTAAATAAAAAAGAATTAAAAAGAATAGAAAAAAAATTAAAGGATCCAGGACTTACTGTGATTCCCACTAAATTATTTATAAATAATAAAGGATA
Source organism: Blattabacterium cuenoti (assembly GCF_014251375.1). Lineage (NCBI taxonomy): Bacteria > Pseudomonadati > Bacteroidota > Flavobacteriia > Flavobacteriales > Blattabacteriaceae > Blattabacterium > Blattabacterium cuenoti. Next base: position 250,923 of record NZ_CP059187.1, read on the forward strand.
TGTAAAATTAAAAATTGTTTTAGCGAAAGGAAAAAAAGTTTACGATAAACGTGAATATATAAGAAAAAAAGATATTTTTCGTGAATTAAATTCATGAAATAATAAATTCACAAAAAAAAAGATCAGAAATAGAATTACTATTCTATATATTTGTTTATATTCAAACATTTTAAAGGATATGAAAAACGTAAATTTTTTTATTATTACTTTATTTGCTTTTTTTTCATTTGTTTTTTCTCAATCTCAATATTCTCAGAATAAATGGTCTATAAAAATAAGATCGCATGATGTTAATTATTATCCTATTATTAAATCTCCATTTAGGTATTTTTTTTATAAAAGAAATAATAGTCTCAATCCTTTTTTTTCAGATATAGAAATTGTACATCATCTCACTAAAAACATAGGTTTGTATGTTAATGGAACATTAGGAATGGTTGATAATAATAGATGGAAAATAATGGATTCTTTTTTTATAAAATTCAATCCTGGAATCAATCTTCATCTATTTCCTAAATATAGAATTGATCCTTATTTAATATTAGGTGGTGGATATCATCAATTTAACTATGAAAATAGCGCATTAAAAGTATCTGTTTCAGATTATTCATATTATTATAATTTAAATCAAAAACATTTTATTCTGTTAGATGGAGGAGTAGGAATGAATTTATGGGTTGTTTCTAATGTTGGGGTGAATCTTCAAAGTACTTACAATCATATTCTCACAACTCCTACTCCTTTTATTGCTGAAGCAAAAGAAGATTTTTTGAATTTTTGGGACCATTCTATGGGACTCGTATTTCGTTTTGGAAATAGTCATTCCAAAAAAAAAGAGAAAGGAATTTATTCTTCTGATTCTACAGTAGTAAAAGAAGAAGAAGAAAAAGAGAAAGGAGTTTCTTCTTCTGATTCTACAGTAGTAAAAGAAGAAAAAGAAAAAGAGAAAGGAGTTTCTTCTTCTGATTCTACAGTAGTAAAAGAAGAAGAAGAAAAAGAGAAAGGAGTTTCTTCTTCTGATTCTACAGTAGTAAAAGAAGAAGAAGAAAAAGAGAATAATCTTATTGAAGAGAATTCTGAAGAAGAAGAAAAGGATACAAATTGCTGTGAAGAGATTCTTGATCAAGATCAAGATCAAGATGGAATTTTAGATAAATATGATTTCTGTCCTGATCAATTTGGATTAAAAAAATTTAATGGATGTCCTGATACAGATTCCGATAATATCCCTGATCATGAAGATAAGTGCCCGAAAAAATTTGGATTAAAAAAATTTAATGGATGTCCTGATACTAGAACTACTAGAACTACTACTAGTAGAACTAGAAAAATAAGTTCTTCTAATAAATCTAATAAAAATATAATTTTAAAACCTATTTTATTTAAGTTTGGTCAACCGACATTATCTTCTCATTCAAGATCCATTATTAATGAAATTGCTGTAATTATGACAAAAAGGCTTCCTCATTCTAAATTTTATATAAATGGATGTACAGATGATTCTGGTAAAAATTCTTTCAATAAAGCTTTATCCCTGAAAAGAGCTAAATGTGTATTTGAAGCTTTGAAATCCAAAGGGATTTCTCCTTATAGAATGAAAATAAGAGGATTGGTAAAATGTAAGAGTATAAAAAATGATAAAGGAAGACGTGTTGATATAGTTGTGATTCAAACTCCAAAGTAAGAAAAAAACCTCTTGATCAAGAGGTTTTTTTTTCTTTTTTTTTTGTTTTAGAGTAGAATAGAGAGAAAGAAATAGAAATACTTAGTTGATAAAGAATCATCATAGGAATCAAAACAATTATTGTACTTAGAATATCTCCAGGAGTAATGGCAGAAGAAATAATTAACATGATAAAAAAAGCATGTTTTCTATATTTTTTTAAAAAAGAATAAGATAACAATTCTATTTTCGTTAAAAAATAGATAAATATTGGAAATAAGAAAGTGATTCCCATAGATAATATAGAATGCATTATCAATGAGATATAATCTGACAAATCAAATATATTCTTTGGAAATGAACTGATTCTAAAAGAATATCCAAAATGAATTAAAAATGGACATAATATAAAATATCCGAAAAGAACTCCTAATAAAAAAAGTAAGGTAACCGTTGTAATAATTTGTCTAGAATATTTTTTTTCATTTTCAGAAAGTGCAGGTCTTATGAATTTCCAAAATTCGTAAAAAATATAAGGAAAAGACAAAATAATTCCTCCTATGAAACAAGTCCATATGTACATATTAAATTGACCGAATATTTTTCTATTTTGGATTTCCAGTTTTTTTTTCAAAAAAGAAACGGTTTTTTTTTTGTAAAAAAAATTTTCTAGTTTCGAAAAAATTCGATACGTAATAAAATCTGTTTTTGCAGGACCAAAAAGAATATCATCGAATACAATAGATTTATTGTTCATCAAAAAAATAGTCGCGATAATAATCGCGAATAGGCTATGAATCACATGAGTTCTTAACTCTTCAATATGTTCCAAAAATGGCATTTCTTTTTTTTCATATTTTCTTATATTTTTACCTTTTCTTATCAAGAGAAAATTGATATTCTTATATTCTTTAACTTTAGATTATTAAGATAATGAAAAAAATAAACCCAAAAACAGGTTATATGATATGAAATGCGGAATTGTTGGGCTTCCAAATATCGGTAAATCAACACTTTTTAACCTACTTTCTAATTCTAATAAAGCTTTATCAGAAAATTTTCCTTTTTGTACCATAGAACCCAATTATGGAATTACAAATGTTCCAGATAAAAGATTATATGAACTAAAGAAAATTATTAATCCAATGAAAGTAATTCCATACAAAATAAAAATTGTAGATATTGCTGGATTAATTAAAGGATCACATAAAGGAGATGGATTAGGAAATAAATTTTTATCTCATATTCGGGAAACGAATGTCATTATTCATATGATCCGTTTTTTCGATGATGCAAGTGTTCTTCACATGGAGGGATCTATAAATCCCATTCGTGATAAAGAGATTCTAGATTTAGAATTACAGTTAAAAGATTTTGAAACAATAGAAAAAATCTTGAAAAGAAATAAAAATATAAATAATAAATCTTCAATGTTATTGAAAAAAATTATTTCTTTTTTAGAAAAAGGAAAAAATATTAGAATGTTTCCATTTAAAAAAAATGAAAAAGAATACATAAAAGATTTACATTTATTAACCGTAAAACCTGTTATTTATGTATGTAATGTAAAAAATGAAAATGAAAAAGAGAATCATTCTTCCATGATAAAAAAAATAGGAGAAAAAGAAAAATCGAAGACAATAGTTTTATCACTAAAAAAAGAATCCAAAAAGAATTATTTTATTAACACAGAATCTGGAATTAATAAGTTGATAAAAGAAGCATACAAACTGTTGAATTTAAAAACTTTTTTTACAATAGGAAAAGAAGAAATTTGCGGATGGGCTATTCCAAATAACTATACCGCTTACCAAGCTTCTTCTATCATTCATACAGATTTCAAAAAAGGATTTCTTTTTGCAGAAGTAGTTCATTATAAAGATTTTATTCAACATGAATCTTTAGAAAAAGCGAAAAAGGAAGGTAAAATGTTTTTATCAGGAAAAAATTCTATCCTTCAAGATGGAGATATCATTCATTTCCGATTCAAAAAGTGATCAATTTTTATTTTTACGTTTTGAGTTAATCTCTTTTAAAGTTTCAAAAATTAATTGTACAGTTTTCTCTACGTCTTTTTTGTGTACCATTTCTACTGTAGTGTGCATATATCTAAGAGGAATAGAAATTAAAGAGGATACAACTCCCTTATTTGAATAAGCAAAAGCATCTGCATCTGTTCCAGTAGATCTAGATGAAACTAAACGTTGAAAATATATTTTTTTACTTTTAGCAGTATGTATAATAAGCTCTCTAAGGTCTTTTTGTATTGAAGGAGCATATACAATAACAGGTCCTTTTCCACATCTAATATCTCCTAGTACTTTTTTATCAACCATAGGAGTAGAAGTATCATGTGTGACATCCGTAACTATAACCATATTAGGTTTAATAGCATTAGAAATCATTTTAGCTCCTTTTAAACCAATTTCTTCTTGAACAGAATTCACAAAATACAAACCAAATTCAAAATTTTCTCTATATTTCTTTATCATTTTTGCCACTTCAGCAATTATAAATCCACCTATTTTATTATCTAATGCTCTGCATACAAAATAATTTTTATTCATAAGAAAAAATTTATCAGGATAAGTAATCAGACAACCTACATGAACACCCATTTTTTCTACTTCTCTTTTATCAAAAGCTCCTATATCTACAAATATATTATCAATATTAGGTTTTTTTTCATCTGAAGATTTTCTTGTATGAATAGCTGGCCAACCAAAAACTCCATCTACATATCCATTTTCTGTATGGATAATGACTCGTTTAGATGGAGCTATCTGATGATCTGATCCTCCATTACGAGAGACATAAATTATTCCATTTTCCGTGATATAATTCACATACCAAGAGATTTCATCAGCATGTGCTTCTATAATTAATTTATATGAAGAACTCGGATTTATGATTCCTACAACTGTTCCATATAAATCAGTTTCTATTTTTTCTACATAAGGACTGATGTATTTTTTCCACACTTCTTGTCCTTTATTTTCATCTCCTGCTGGAGAGAAAGTATTCAAATAGATTTCAAGAAATTTCATAGAAACTTCACTTATTGAATAAAAATTTTTTTCTTTCATATTTTTTTATATTACAAATCAAACAATGATACATCCTTCAAATATAAATTGAACAGAACCAGTCAAATAAATTTCTTTATATTCATTCTGTATTTTTTTAAATGAAACCCATAATTTTCCTCCCAAAGTCTGTACTAAAAAAGAATTAGATATCCCGCTGCTACTACTATTAATATTTTTTTTAAACTGAATTCTCTCCATTTCATATGCTGCAATTACAGATGCTACAACTCCAGTTCCACAGGATAAAGTTTCGTTTTCTACACCTCTTTCATAGGTTCTAACTTCTAAAGTATTAGAATTAAGTACTTTTACAAAATTAACATTTACCCCACCTATTTTAGAATAATGCTTCTGAAATCGTATCATTCTACCTTTTTTGTAAACATCTATTTTTTTGATGTCTTTTTCTACAAAAAAAATATGATGTGGAGATCCTGTATTTAAAAAGACATGATTAGAATTAACTTTTATCATATTTTTATTTACATCAATTAATTTCAATGAAACTAAATCCTTATTTTGAATTATTCCATAATGATATCCATCTACAGCTCTAAAATAGATTTCATTTCCTTTCGGAATTTTTAATTTCTTTGAAAAAGAAACGGCACAACGCCCCCCATTCCCACACATTGTACTTTCTTTTCCGTCAGAATTATAATACTTCATATAAAAATCACTTTTGGAATCATTTTGAATGAAAATGATTCCATCTGCGCCAATTCCAAAATGTCTATCACACAATTTTTTCATAAAGAAATGATTTTTTTCCTGTATTTTATTGTTTCGAATATCTATCAAAATGAAATCATTTCCAGTTCCTTGAAACTTTAAAAAATCTATTTTCATTTCATAATCTGAATAAGAAAAAAACGAAGTTACTATTATTTTTTTTTAAAAAAGTTGAATTTTAAAATTCATTAAATTTTTATATATTTTTGTGCATACTGAAAAAAAACTTTTCATGTTCTATTATTATGAAGAAAATAGTTTTTTATATTTTGATTAGCAGTATTATAAGTTCATTGGGAAGTATCGCAGCATACAAAAAATATGCTAAATCCTTTCTTTCTCCTTCATATGAAGTTTATCCAAGGAAAAAACGGGCATCATCAGCATTAGTTGATTCTTCAGGATTACCTGATTTTACTAGAGTAGTAGAAAAAACAATCCATGCAGTAGTCAATGTAAAAAATTACTCTAGAAATATTGGAGGAGTTGGAGGAAACAATAAATTAGATCCATTCGACTTTTTTTTTGGATTTCCTGATGATTTAGAAAAAGGAAGAATTCCTCAAAAAAACGATTTTATTGGTCTTCATGGATCTGGAGTAATTATATCTCCTGATGGATACATTGTTACCAATAATCATGTTATTAAACATGCAGAAAAAATCGAGATTACTCTCAATGATCAAAGATCTTATAGAGCAAAACTAATGGGAACAGATCCTAGCACTGATATAGCATTGTTAAAAATAAATGAAAAAAATTTACCCTTTATTTATTTTTCTGATTCTAATCAAGTAAAAGTAGGAGAATGGGTTTTGGCTATAGGAAATCCTTTTGATTTGAATTCCACTGTTACTGCTGGAATTATAAGTGCAAAAAACAGAAGTTTGGGAATTTTAAGAGGAGAAAATCAAGCAGCTATAGAATCGTTTTTTCAAACGGATGCTGCAGTGAATCCTGGAAATAGTGGGGGTGCATTGGTAAACACAAATGGAGAATTAATTGGAATTAATACTGCTATCTCTTCAGTTACAGGAAATTTTATAGGATATAGTTTTGCCGCTCCTTCCAATTTAGTGGGAAAAGTAATACAAGATATAAAAAAATATGGAACTGTACAACGTGCCTTTTTAGGAGTCAAAGGAATGGATCTTTCTAAGTCTGAATATTTAAAAGCTTATAATCATAAAACGCATACAAACATAAAACAGCAAAAAGGGTTCTTAATTGGAGAAGTTCTTCCTGGAAGCGGAGCTTATAATGCAGGAATTCAAAAAGGAGATATTATCAAAAGGATAGACGGAAAGTCAATACAAAACATTGCTGATTTATCATTTATAGTTGGCACAAAACATCCAGGAGATCAAATCAAAATAAATATTCTCCGTAATGGAAAAAGAAAAGATTTTAACGTAATTCTAAGAGATAGACAAGGAAGAAAAAAGATTATAAGAAAAGAAGATATGGATCCATCTGAATTACTAGGTGCAACTTTTGAATCTATTGAAAAAAAAAAGAGAAAATATTTAGGAATTGATTATGGAATTCGAGTCAAAGAAATAAAAAAATCGGGTCGTTTGAGTGGTATTGGAATAGAAGAAGGAGATATTATCTTATCTCTCAATGGAGAAAAAATGGAAAAACCTAGCGATATAAATAGTGTATTACATAGTTTATTAATAAAAAAACATTCAGGAGATGTCCCCGTAAAATACATTAAAAAAAATGGTGAAGTTTATATAGTTCTATTTGAAATAGATTAGAAATCTAAACTTCTGTTCCTGTTCCAATAAAGAAGAATTGTGATTATTCCAAAAATTCCATTCGGGATCCAAACAGATAAATAAGGAGGTAAATAATCTTTTGTGGAATAGACTTTCGTAAATTCTATGGAAAATAGATATAAAAAAGCTAAGATAATTCCAATTACTAGATTTTTTTCTATTCCTCCTTTTTTCTTTTTTGATGCAATAGATAATCCTAAAAGAGTAAATATAAAATTAGAAAAAGGTAAACTTATTCTTTGATAATATTCATTCAAATGAATATTTATATTTTTGGATCCTCTTTTTTTTTCTATTTCTATAAATTTTTTTAGTTCAGAACTGGTCATTGTTTCTGCTATATATTCTTCCGGTAAAAGCTCTTCTGGAGAGAGAAAAAAATTTTTATTCATATAAATTCCTCTAAAAAATAGGTCTTTATTTTTTTTTATATAGGTTTCACTATAATCATATAATATATATATATGATTTTTTTTTGACCAAAATATATTTTTTGACTTTAAAATATATGCCAGTTTCTTTCCATTAAATTTTTGATAAACAAATTCATCTCCTATATTTTTTTTTCTTGAAAAATTTCGAATAAAAATATATTCATTTTTAGATATTTGAGTACTGATCGTCTGATTGTTTTCATATTTATTCTTATATCTTGAACTTAACAAATATTGGTAATGGAATTTATTTTTCTTTTTGTTAGCTAAAGGTAAAAAAGAATGATTAATTGTAAAACTACTCATTCCTATAATGGAAGATGAGATCAAATAAGGGATGGTCATTCTTTTAAAACTAATTCCACTTCCTAGAATAGCAATAATTTCTGAATTATTTGTTAATCTTGACGTAAAAAAAATAACGGATAAAAAAACGGAAATGGGAGAAAAAGTATTGGCAAACCATATCGACCAATATGGATAATAACGGATTACAGCTTCTTTAATTGATCCTTGATTGTTTTCTAATCTGTGCATACGTTGAGTTATATCAATAACTACGGATAATATTTGACCTCCTATCAGAATAAATAGAAAGGTAACAAGAACATTAAGAATGATATAACGATCTAATATTTTCATTTATTATAAACGTTTTTTTAGAGAAGGAATGATTGATTTTTTCCAAGAAAAAAAAGTTTCTTTCAGAATATGATTCCTTGCTTTTTTCATTAAATTGAAATAAAAAGAAAGGTTATGTAAAGAAACTATTTGTTTTGCTAAATCTTCTCTGGAATAAAAGAGATGTCTGACATAAGATTTACTATATGATTTATCTACATAAGAATTTCCAAATTCATCTAAACAAGAAAAATCTTTTTCCCATTTTTTATTTTTAATATTAATTACCCCTCCCCATGTAAATAACATTCCGTGCCGTCCATTCCTTGTAGGAATAACGCAATCAAACATATCAATTCCAAGTGCAATTCCTTCTAAAATTTCTTCAGGATTTCCGACTCCCATTAAATATCTTGGTTTTTCTTTAGGTAAAATATCTGTCACTATATCAATGATGTCTTGTGTTCTTTTTTTTTCTTCTCCTAAACTTAATCCTCCTATTGCATTTCCTTCAGAATCTTTTAAGTCAGAAATTTCTTCCGCAGAATACTTTCTTAGATCAGGATAAATACTTCCTTGAACTATAGGAAAAAAATTTTGTTTATACCTATATTTTTCGGGATTCTTTTTTAAGAAAGAAGAACATTTTTTTAACCAACTGTGTGTTTTTTTTAGAGATGATTTTGCATAACTATAACTGCAAGGAAAAGGGGGGCAATCGTCAAAAGCCAGAATCATATCTCCTCCTATAAACCGTTGGATTTTCATAGAGATTTCGGGAGATAAAAAATGAAAAGATCCATCTATAAGAGATTTAAACATCACTCCATCTTCCGTTATTTTATTCAACTTTTTCATAGAGTAAATTTGAAATCCACCACTATCTGTTAAAATAGATTCTTTCCAATTCATAAATGCATGAAGTCCTCCTGCATGATGTAATATTTCAATACCAGGACGAAAATATAAATGAAATGTATTTCCAAGAATGATCTTAAATCCTACATTATACAGTTCATGTTGGGGAATAGATTTTACACTTCCTTTTGAAGCTACGGGCATAAAAACTGGAGTTTCTATTTTTCCATGATCTGTTTCTATTATTCCAGCTCTTGCTTTAGAGTAGTTATCTTTTTTTATTAAATAAAATTTCATTTTTTTTGTAAAAATTTAATCAAATGATTATAAAAAGTGATAAAGTATAATTTAGTACTCATACTCAAGAATCTATTAAAAAAAAAGAAACAAAAAAAATGAATTTACAACATTATTTTTCCCACAATCCAGTTCTTTTAAAAGAAAGCATAGAGAATTTGATTACAGATCAGAATGGAATTTATGTAGATGTCACATTTGGTGGAGGTGGACACTCTTCTGCTCTTTTAAAAAAATTAGATAGAAAAGCGACTTTAATTGCTTTAGACAAGGATCAAGAAGCAATCAAAAAAAACCTTATAAAGGATAAACGATTTCATTTATTTCACGAGAATTTTATTTACATTAAACGTATACTGAATCGCTATCATATTAAAAAAGTATCAGGAATATTAGCTGATTTAGGAATTTCTTCTCATCAAATAGAGAATCCTATGAGAGGATTTTCTTATAGATTAAAGAACTGTATTTTGGATATGAGAATGAATCAAAATGATATTTATTCCGCTCAATATGTTTTGAATAAATATTCAAAAAATAAATTATTTCATATGTTTTCTGAATATGGCGAATTTAGAAACGCAAGAAGAATTGTTGAAAAAATATTAAAAAAACGTTTTAAACAACCTATTAAAACTACATCTGATTTAATGAATATTTTTTTTTTAAAAAAAGTATCTTTTGAAAAAAAAAGAAGATTCTTTGCAAGAATTTTCCAATCTATACGAATAGAAGTCAATAATGAAATAAATTTTTTAAAAGATTTCTTGATAGAATCTTCTAATCTCCTACTTCCAGGAGGAAGAATAGCAATGATTTCATATCATTCAGTAGAGGATAGGATCATAAAATATTTTTTTAAAACAGGAATTTTAAATCAAAGAAAAGGATATATCGTAAATAAGAAAAATATGATTCCATTCAAAATGATACATAAAAAAGTCATCAGACCAAACCATTTAGAAATTAAAAATAATCCAAGATCTAGAAGTGCTGGGTTAAGAATTGCTGAAAAATTATAAATTTTCTGTATGTAATTTTTTTAAAAAAATAAAAAAAATAAAAAAATGAAAAGAAATTTTTCTATCAAAGAAATTCTGAAAGGAAAATTTTTAGTTGAAGAAAATGCATCTCGTAGTTGGAGTTTTATTATATTTCTTACGTTTCTTTCTTTAATAAGTATTACTAGTTCTCATATCATGGACAGAAAAATAAAAAAGTTGACTCAGATGAGCGAAGAAATCAAAGAATTAAAATCTATATACGCAGATTTACATAGTCAATGTATGCAAATGCAATTAGCATCTGTTCTAAATAAATTAGTTAAGGGATTAAAACATTTAGAAGAACCTCCATATGAATTAATTTTAGAAGAAAAACAAAATAGGGATTTTAAAACAAAATGATGAAAGACAGATGAAAGACAAAAGACATATTTTATTATATAAATCTTATTTAATTGGTTTTTTATTCATATGTATTGCAGTACGAATTATTTTCAACTTATTCCAGATTCAAAATACGTCAATAGATAAAAGATTTGTTATTAGAACCAATTTAATTAGGGCAAAACGTGGAAATATTTATGCTTCAGATAATAGTATTATAGCTATGTCTATCATAAAGTATGATATTTATATAGACTTTAGATCTATAAAAGAAAAATTATTTCAAGATAATATTTCTTTTTTATGTGATTCCTTGGAATGTTTATTGAGAAAACCAAAATCTTTTTTTTATGAAAGATTTCAATTCGAAAAGAAAAGGGGAAATAGATATTTCTTATTAGTAAAGAATTTGGATTATACACATTTAAAAAGATTACAAAGTTTTCCCATATTCAATCAAGGACAAATTCGAGGAGGTTTGATTACAGAAAAAAAAATATTCCGAATTCATACATTCGAAAATGTAGGTGGAAAAAGAACATTAGGATATGATGATCATAGAGGAAAGGCAGGGTTGGAAGGAGCTTTTAGTAAATATCTTAAAGGAAAAAATGGAATAAGATTAGAACAACGTATTAGTTATAAAATATGGAAACCATTAAATTCAGGAAATCAAGTAGATCCGGAAGATGGAAAAGATGTTTATTCTACTCTCGACATATCTTTGCAAGATGTAGCTTATCATGCATTACTTAAAGAATTATTCATTTCTCGTGCAGAACATGGATGTGTTATTCTCATGGATGTAAAAAGTGGAAAAATACCTGTCATGATTAATTTGGAAAAAACAAAAAAAAATACTTATGAAGATTTAAGAAACTTTGCTGTATGGGAAGGAAATGAGCCTGGATCTACTTTCAAGACTATGTCCCTTCTTGCAGCTTTAGAGGACAAAAAAATAGATGTCAACATGATTGTAAATACAGAAGGGGGAGTTTTTAAATTGAAAGGAAAAGAGATTCGAGACAGTCATTATAGAGGAGATAAAAAAATGAATCCAAAACAAATTTTAGAACGGTCCTCCAATGTAGGAATAGCAAAAATTATTTATGAACATTACGAAAAAAATCCAAAAGAATTTATGAAACATTTGTACAGATGGAAATTAAATAAAAAAATAGGAATAGATATTCCAGGAGAAAGTGATCCTTTTATCCCCAATCCTGGAAATAAAAATTGGAGCGAAATAACATTACCATGGATGACTTTTGGATATAACATCAAATTAACTCCTTTGCAAATACTCACTTTTTATAATGCTATCGCCAACAAAGGGAAAATGATAAAACCTCTTTTTATTAGAGAAATTAAATTCCATGGAAAAAGTATAAAAAAGTATACAAACCCTATAGTTATAAATCCTTCTATCGCAACAGAAACCTCTTTAAAAAAAGTTAGAAACATGTTAGAAGGAGTTGTAAAAAATGGAACAGCTAAAAAATATTATAATCCAGAGTATCCTTATGCAGGAAAAACTGGAACAACACAATTAAATTATTGGAAAAAAAGATTTTTAACAACAACTTACAATAGTTCTTTTGTAGGATATTTTCCTGCTAAAAATCCAAAATATTCCTGTATTGTTGTTATTTCAAAACCAGAAAAAGGATATTATGGAATAGAAGTTGCAGTTCCTGTATTCGATACAATAGCTAGATATATCTATACAAGAGAAAAAAAGAAAAACTTTTTCAAGACAAATAAATCGAATATTAATTTTATAAAAAAAATTAAGGAATCAAAACCCTATTTTCTTGACAAAGGAATTATGCCGAATCTCATTTCTGTTCCTGGAAAAGAAATTATTCCTATTTTAGAAAATAAAGGGTTCTCTATCAAATATAAAGGAATAGGAAAAGTTATTAGTCAGTCAGTAAAACCAGGAAATAAATTGAAAAGAAATCAAGTTATATCTCTTGAACTAGAAGAATGAAAAAAATATTAAAACATATTTTAAAAAAAATACATATCTCAAAAATAATAGGACAGACTTCAAAATTGATAGAAGGGATTTCTATGGATTCTAAAACAGTAAAAAAAAATATGATTTTTTTAGCCAGAAAAGGGAAAAAAATAGACGGCCATCAATTTATTATGGAGGCGATACAAAAAGGTGCAAATACTATAATTTGCGAAAAAATACACACCTCCCTTCCCCTTATTCATGATCATAAGGAAATAACTTATATAGTTGTTCCAAATTCAACGGATTCTTTAGGAATTCTTTCTTCTAATTTTTATGATAATCCTACTAGAAAAATAAAATTAGTAGGAATTACTGGAACAAATGGAAAAACTTCTGTTGCTACTATCCTCCATCAATTGTTTTATGAAATGGGAGAAAAGTCTATTCTGATTTCTACCATGGGGATAAAAATTTTATTAGACGAATTTCCGACTATTCATACAACACCTGATATTATTGAAATTAATAAATATTTAAACCTTTCGATACAAAAAAAATGTAAATATGCATTTATGGAAGTCAGTTCACATGGAATTCATCAAAAAAGAATTGATGGATTATTATTTTCAGGTGGAGTATTTACTAATATAACACATGACCACTTAGATTATCATGAATCTTTTGAGAATTATTTATCAACTAAAAGATATTTTTTTTCAAATTTTTTGCATCAAGATGCTTTTGCTCTGATAAACTCAGATGATCAGAATTCACATAAAATCATAAAAAATATTTTGGCTAAAACCTATTCATATGGAATAAAGAAAAAAGCAGATTACAATATCAAAATTTTAGAAAGAAATGGGAATGGGAACAAGTTACTTATTAATAATGGGCAGGCTTTTTTAACCTGTTTAATAGGAGAATTTAATGTTTATAACTTATTAGCAAGTTACGTTACAGCTATCCTATTGGGGAAGAAAAAACATGAAATCTTGAAAAAGATAAAAAAAGTACAACCTATAAAAGGACGTTTCGAACAATTTTTATCTTATTCAGGGATACGGATAATTATTGATTACGCTCATAATCCAGGTGGATTAAAAACAGTTTTAAAGACTATTAAAAAAATGAAAAAAAAAGATGAAAAATTAATTTGCGTGATAGGGTGTGGAGGAAATAGAGATAGAGAAAAACGTTCTTTAATGGGGCGAATAGTTTATGAAACATGTGATAGATCTATTTTTACATCAGATAATCCTAGAGAAGAGGATCCAAATAAAATCTTAACAGAGATGAAAAAATTTCGATCCTATAAAAAAGAGTATTCTTCTTCTATTATAACTGTTATAAACAGAAAAAAAGCGATCGAAACAGCAATTCAAATTGCAAAAAAAAAAGATATTATTCTTATAGCGGGAAAAGGACATGAAAATTATCAGGAAATTAAAGGAAAACGTTATTTTTTTGACGATATGAAAATCGTTAAAACATTATTATTAAATAATAATAAATAAATACTTTTACATTTTTTATGAAATTATTATTTAATAATTCTATTTTTTTCAGATCAGTAATTGCTTTTTTTTTATCTATTTGCATGGCATTGGTTTTTCATAAAAAAATGATTTTATACCAGATAAAAAAAAAAAAAATAGGAGAAAAAATACGAGATATTGGACTAGTGGGGCAAAAAAAAAAAGAAGGGACTCCAACAATGGGTGGAATTATAATTATAATTTCATCATTAATTCCTACATTTTTTCTTTCTGCATTGAAAAATGTATATGTGATGATTTTGATTGTGACTACCTTATATATGGGATGTATTGGTTTTATAGATGATTATATAAAAATAAAATATAATAAAAATGGACTTCATGGGATTGGGAAAATATTGGGGCAAATAATTTTAGGAATCTTCATTGGAAGTACGATGTCTTTTCATAAAAATGTTACTTTAAATCTAAAGAATAAAGATTATAATAATTCTAAGGAATCTATTCCAACTTATTTTTCACTGGAAAGAGAGCATGTTTTTAAAACAACTCTTCCTATGATGAATCATAGGAATGAATTTGACTACGCTTATCTTTTAAAATGGTATAATCAAAAATGGGAAAAACATACGTGGATGATTTTTATTCCTATTGTGATTGGAATTACTGTATCTCTATCCAATGGGGCGAACCTTACTGATGGAATAGATGGGTTAACAGCTGGAATTTCTTCTATTATTCTTTTGACATTATCCTTATTATCTTTTATTTCTAGTAATAAAAATTTATCTTTTTATCTTCATCTAATCTATATTCCTAACATAGGAGAAATATCCATATTCTCTTTTTCTTTTTTAGGTGCTTTGATTGGGTTTCTTTGGTATAATACGTATCCAGCGCAAATCTTTATGGGAGATACAGGAAGTTTAACTATAGGGGGAGTTATTTCTGCATTGGCTATTATTACTAGAAAAGAATTAATACTTCCTATTTTAGGTGGAATTTTTTTGATAGAAAATATTTCTGTCATAATACAGGTATTGTATTTTAAATATTCCAAAATAAAATATGGAATAGGAAAAAGGATTTTTCTAATGGCTCCTTTACATCATCATTTTCAAAAATTAGGATATCACGAAAGTAAAATAGTCAATCGTTTTTTTATCATACAAATGATTTTATCTGTTGTAGTAGTATTGATGGTAATTGTTTTGTAACATAATGGAAAGAAAATTAATAGTTGTATTGGGAGGAGGAGAAAGCGGAATTGGAGCTTCTTTATTAGCTAAAAAAAAGGGGTTTACTCCTTTTGTATCTGATTCTGGAATTATTCAAAATAAATACAAAAAAATTTTAATAGAAAATAAAATTCCTTTTGAAGAAAATGGACATACAGAAATATATAAAAAAGCTATCAAAGTAATAAAAAGCCCTGGAATTTCTAGAAAAAATTCATTGATAAATAAAATTAATTTTTTGAAAATTCCTATTATTTCTGAGTTAGAATTTGGAAAAAGTTATCTGAAAACTTCCTATATTATTGGAATTACGGGGAGTAATGGAAAAACGACTACTAGTTTTATTGTTTACAAAATTCTTAAAAAAAAAGGAATTTTTGTAGGAATAGCAGGAAACATTGGACGGAGTTTTTCAAGAGAAGCACTAAAGAAAGAAAAAGATGTTTATGTATTAGAATTGAGTAGTTTTCAACTAGATGATGTATTCAATTTTCGTTCTAATATTGCAGTGTTATTAAATATTACAAGGGATCATTTAAATAGATACAATAATAATATTGAAGACTACATTTTTTCTAAATTTAAAATTGCAACTCTTCAAAAAAAAGAAGATTTTTTGATTTATAATTACGATGATCCTCTGATCAGAGAAGGATTAAAAAAGTATAAAATTCAATCCAGATGTATTCCATTTTCTATTAAAAAAGAATTACGGTTAGGAACTTATCTCAAATGGAATAAAATATTTTTTAGAAAAGAAAATGAAGAAAAATACATTCTAAATGTGAAAAAAGTTCCTTTAATAGGAGATCATAATCTTTATAATATTATGGCTTCAATCACCATATCAGAAATGGGATTATTAAAAGATATTCAAAAAAAAAAATCAATCATATCTACTACTATATTAAGATTAACAACTCTAGAACATAGAATGGAAAAAGTATTAAATATTAATGGAGTGCAATTTATAAATGATTCTAAAGCTACTAATGTGAATGCTGTCTTTTATGCTTTAAAAAGTATGATCTCTCCTGTAATATGGATTGCAGGAGGAAAAGATAAAGGAAATGATTATAGTGAACTTGTTCCATTGGTAAAAGAAAAAGTAAAAGCAATAATTTGTTTAGGAAAACAAAATGATAAATTTGTAAATTTTTTCAGAGATATTATTGACATTATAGTGGAAACAGAAAGTATTAAAAAAGCTGTTCGTATGGCTTATATTTTATCTCTTCATGGAGATAACATTCTTTTATCTCCAGCATGTTCTAGTTTCGATCTTTTTCAAGATTATAAAGAAAGAGGAAATAAATTTAAACAAGAAGTAAGAAACCTTTTCTATGAAAAAAAGAGATATTTTTTTTAATAGATATATTAAAGGAGATAGATATTTATGGGCTTTTATCACTTTATTAGCCTTATTTTCTTTTTTACCAGTTTACTCAGCAAGTACGAATTTAGTGACTCAATATGGAGGGACAAATACAGTATTCAGCTATTTATTCAAACATGCTCTTTTTTTGCTAGTTGGTTTTTGCATTCTTTTTTTGACTCAATTCATAGACTATAAATACTTTTATCGGATTTCCATACTATCAATTCCGATAGTATTTATTCTACTTTTTTTTACTCTTAGTCAAAGAAAAGAAGTGGATGGAGTCAATGCTTCTCGTTGGTTGCATGTTCCTATTATTAATATATCTTTTCAAACTTCTAATATTGCTGGATTAGCTCTATTTATTTATTGCGCTAGATATTTATCTCAGAAAAAAAAAGAAAGAATAAGCTTTCTTAATTCTTTTTTTTCTTTGGTATTTCCTATATTTTTTATTATTGGACTTATTTTCCCAGCTAATGGATCTACAGCAGCGATTGTTTTTATTTCCGTTTTAATTTTGCTTTTTATAGGAGGATATCCATTTACAGGGATTATAGGAATCTTACTAATGGGAATCATATCTGCAAGTGGATATATTTATTCTATGTTAAAATGGGGAGAAAAAAAACCCATGAATAGAGTTTATACATGGAAAAGTCGTATAGAAAATTTTTTAGATCATAATTCTGAAGAAAATTATCAAATGAAACAATCTAAAACAGCTATTTTTTTGGGGAATAAATTGGGAAGAGGACCTGGAAAAAGTGTTTTGAAAGCCTTTCTTCCCCAATCTTCTTCAGATTTTATTTATGCTATTATTATAGAAGAATATGGATCTGTAGGTGGAGTTCTTCTTTTGTTTACTTATATTCTAATTTTACTTAGAATTATGATCATCGCTACAAAAGTACAAAACTATTTTTGTACTTTATTGGTCCTTGCTGTAGGATTTCCGATTATAAATCAAGCACTCATTAATATGGGGATTACAGTTGGATTATTTCCTGTAACAGGTCAAACCTTACCTCTGATTAGTGCTGGAGGAACTTCTATGTGGGTAACTTTTTTTAGTTTTGGAATAATATTGAGTGTTAGTAGAATACTAGATAAAAAACATCCTGATAAGAAAAAAGATAGTCGTCGGAGTACGAAAAGAGTTACTACTCCACAAATAATTGAACATGAAAAAAAGATTATTAATTAATTATTCTTATTCATGAAGACATGAAGAATATTTATCCTAGAATTATTATTGGAAGTGGGGGGACTGGAGGGCATATTTATACAGGAATAGCTATTGCAGATGAGCTAAAGAATCAGTTTCCAGAAACAGATATTTTGTTTATTGGATCTAAAAAAAACATGGAAATGCAAGAAATCCCTAAATTTGGATATCAAATAGAAAGTATTTGTATTTCAGGGGGGAAGAAAAAAATTTTTTCTATTTCAGTGTTTAATTTGTTTATAGATCTGATCTATAGCTGTTTTCTAGCAAATAAAATCATTAAAAAATTTTCACCAAATATAGTTATTGGAACAGGTGGATATGTGAGTTTTCCAACATTGTATGCAGCAAAAAGAAATAAAATTCCCATTCTTATTCAAGAACAAAATTCTTTTCCTGGATTAACCAATAGAATTTTTTCTAGTTATGCTAAAAAGATATGTCTTGCTTATGAAGAAGCCGAAAAATATTTTCCACCAAAAAAAACTATAATAACTGGAAATCCAATTCGATCAGAAATATTACAATTACCTAGTAAAGAAGAAGCTTGTTTTCATTTGGGTTTAAAAATAGAAAAACCTATTATTTTATCTATAGGAGGGAGTCAAGGATCTAATAGTATTAATAATGCTTGGGTAAAAGGATTAAAACAACTGATCCATCTAGATATACAACTGATTTGGCAGTTAGGAAAAGTAGATATTCATAGAATCAAAGAAAATAGTAGTATTTCTCATCATGCAAATTTTCTTTTAATGGAATTTATTAATAATATTACGATCTGTTATGCAGCAGCAGATATCATTGTCTCTAGAGCTGGTGCTTTAACTATATCAGAGATCTGTTTAATAGGAAAACCATATATATTAATTCCTTTGCCTTGGGCATCAAATGATCACCAAAATAAAAATGCTAAAATATTGGAAAATAAAGAAGCTGCTTTGATCATAAAAAATGAGGATCTAGATAAAAAATTAGTAGATTCTACCATTAAACTCCTAAATAATCCTAGTATGAGAAAAAAAATGAGTAAAAATCTTTTACAATTAGGAAAACCGAAAGCAACAAACGATATTGTAAATGAAATTTTACAAATTATTTTATGAATCTAGATACAATTGATTCTTTTTACTTTTTAGGAATAGGTGGAATGGGAATGAGTTCCTTAGCAAGATATTTTCATTCCATGGGCAAGACAGTTTATGGATACGATAGATATCGAACACTTTTAACAAGAAAATTAGAAAAAGAGGGGATATCAATTAATTATCATGATAATACAGAAATATTGCCTCAATGGATTCATTCTAAAAAATGTTTAATTGTTTATACTCCAGCTATTCCAGACAATCATAACCAATGGATTTTTCTAAAGAAATATGGAAAAAATATAAAAAAACGCTCTCAAGTATTATCTTTAATTACAAAAGATAAAATTTGTATAGCTATAGGAGGAACACATGGAAAAACAACCACGGGGACTTTACTAGGACATATTTTATATAGTTCTGGTAAAAATGTTACTGCTTTTTTGGGAGGAATATCTGAAAATTATCAATCGAATCTTATTTTGAATGGGACAGAAATATTTTTAGTAGAAGCGGATGAATTTGATCGTTCTTTTTTATATCTATCCCCAAACATAGCATGTATTACGTCTTTAGATAGAGACCATATAGATACTTATCCAAAAGAAGAATCCTTGAGAAAGGCTTACATAGAATTTTCAAATAGAATCAAAAATCCATATGAAAAAATATTTCTTTGCAAAGAAGAATCGAAATCGTTTTTTTCTAATAAAAACGCTATCTATTATTCTGTAGAAGAAGAAAAAGCAAATTATTATTCAGATCATGTTTCTGTAAAAGAAAATAAATGGTATTTTGATTTTCATACTCCAACAGAAACATGGAAATCACTTCCCTTACCAATTCCAGGTATACATAATTTAAAAAATGTGACCGCTGCATTAGCTATATCAGATTATTTAAAAATAAATAATGAAGATGTTAGAAAGGCTTTATTTTTATTTAAGGGGATTCAAAGAAGGTTTTCTATTCATTATAAATCTATAAAAAAAATATATATAGACGATTATGCACATCATCCTACAGAAATTAATTCCCTTATTACTACTGTGAAAAAATGTTTTCCAGGTAAAAAAATATTAGGAATTTTTCAACCACATTTATTTAGTAGAACGAAATATTTTGAAGTTGATTTTGCTAAAAGTTTAGAACAACTTGATCTTTTAATTTTATTAGATATTTATCCAGCTAGAGAATTTCCCATTGAAGGAATTAGTTCTAATAAATTATTAGAAAAGATAAAAATGAGTTCTAAAAAAAAAGAAGTCTCTACTTTTAATAAAATTTTAGAAAAAATTGAAAAAAAAAAATTTGATATTCTTCTAACCATAGGCGCTGGGGATATTGATACTTTAATACGTCCTCTCAAAGAGTGGTTGTATCAACGATATGGAGAGATGAAAAAAAAATAAGGAATTAGTTCTAATAAATTATTAGAAAAGATAAAAATGAGTTCTAAAAAAAAAGAAGTCTCTACTTTTAATAAAATTTTAGAAAAAATTGAAAAAAAAATTCGATATTCTTCTCTAACCATAGGCCATAGCCGCGGGGGGGGAGGATTGATACTTTAATACGTCCTCTCAAAGAGTGGTTGTATCAACGATATGGAGAGATGAAAAAAAATAAAGTAATATTTATTACTACTATTTTAGTATATATGATTTCTATGATATTCTTTTCTTATTTTTCTCAAAAAAGACATAGAAATAGAACTTTAAAAAAGTTAAAAATAGTCATTTTACCATTATTATCTAATGAGCATTTTGTAAATGAAAAATTTATTAAAAACATTCTCTTTTCTAAAAGAGAAAAAAAAATAGGTCAATTATATATATTAAGAATGGAGAAACAATTAAACGATTCCCCTTTTATAAAAAAATCTGAAGTATTTCTTGATGTAGATGGAACTCTAAATATTAAAATTTTGCAAAAAGAACCAATTTTAAGAATAAAAAATGGAAATAAAGAATATTATCTTACGAAAGATGCAGAAAGTTGTAAACTTTCTTCTTTCTATTCATCAAAAGTTATTTTAGCAAAAGGATCTTTTTCAAAAGAAGAAAAAAAACATTTAGTTAGTTTAGTAAAGGAAATCAACTCTGATGAATTGTTGAAAGATCAAATTATTAGTATCAAGAAAACTGTTGCTAACTTATTTGTTTTAATTCCAAAAATAGGAAATCATAAAATTATATTAGGGGATCTAGAGGATTTTAAAAGTAAATTGAATAAATTAAAAGCTTTTTATAAGCAGTACTTAAATAAAGTAGATATTAATCAGTATCAAAGTATTGATTTACAATATAAGGACCAAGTAGTCGCTAAAAAAAGATAAGTTTATGGAATATCAAGATATAGCTATAGGTCTTGATGTGGGAACTACAAAGATTGTAGCTATGGTAGGAAGGAAAAATGAATATAATAAAATTGAAATTTTAGGTATTGGTAGATCTAAAAGTATAGGTGTACATAGAGGGGTAGTCAACAACATCACTCAAACAATAGAAGCCATTCGTGAAGCGGTATCAGAAGCGGAACATAGTTCAGGATTAAAAATAAAAGAAGTGTTTGTAGGAATTGCAGGACAACATATTAGAAGTCTACAACATAATGATTATATCACAAGGTTAGATTTTGAAAATGTTATTAATCAAAAAGATATACAAAAGTTAATAGATCAAGTTCATAAACTTGTTATGCTTCCAGGAGAAGAAATAATTCATGTACTTCCACAAGAATACAAAGTAGATAGTCAATCAGAAATAGTAGAACCTATAGGTATGTACGGAAGCCGTTTAGAGGCAAATTTTCATGTAGTAGTAGGACAAATTTCTTCTATTAGAAATATTGGAAGGTGTGTCAAAGCTGCAGGATTAAATTTGTCCGGAATGACTTTAGAACCTTTAGCTTCTGCAGAAGCTGTATTAAACATGGAAGAAAGGGAAGCAGGGGTGGCTTTAGTGGATATAGGAGGAGGGACTACGGATATTGCTATCTTTAAAGATAACATTATTAGACATACAGCAGTCATCCCTTTTGGGGGAAATGTAATCACTGAAAATATTAAAACAGATTGTTTAATTATAGAAAGACAAGCAGAATTACTAAAAATAAAATTTGGATCTGCATGGCCAGGTGAAAATAAAGAAACAGAAATTGTTTGTATTCCTGGATTAAGAGGTCGAGATCCTAAGGAGATTTCTTTGAAATGCCTTTCCCAAATTATCCATACGAGAGTATGCGAAATTTTGGAACAAGTAAATATAGAGATTAAAAATTATGGCAATGAGGAACAAAGAAAACGACTTATAGCAGGATTAGTCATGACAGGAGGAGGATCTCAATTAAAACATATTCGTCCTTTAACAGAATATATGACTGGAATGGATGTCCGGGTAGGGTTTTCAAATGAGCATATCGCAGGGGGGGAGAATGGGATGATAAGTAATCCAGAATATGCTACATCTATCGGGTTGGTAATAAAAGGATTAGAAGATAAAAAAATTTGTACAGAAATGATCCCTAGATATGAAAAAACTACAGAGTTCTTTTCTATAAAGAATGAGAATAGTAGTAGATCTACTAATAAAGAAACATATGACGACTCTCAGAATGATTTTAGAAAGAAAAAAACGAAAAAAAAATCTAAATCTTTTCTTGAAATTTGGGCAGATAAATTCCGTCAAATATTAAATGATACAGAATAATAAACAATGAAATGAAAAAAGAAAAAGAAGATTTAAAAAAAGAGAACGTTCAATTTGTATTTCCAAAAAATCGTTCAGCTGCAATCAAAGTAATTGGTGTAGGAGGAGGAGGAAGTAATGCTTTAAGCTATATGTTTGAACAAGGAATTACAGGTGTCGATTTTATAGCATGTAATACAGATGCGCAAGCTCTAAATAATAACCCAGTTCCTGTAAAAATTCAATTAGGAGCTTCTATTACAGAAGGATTAGGAGCGGGTGCAGATCCAGAAGTAGGAGAAAAAGCCGCTTTGGAAAGTTTAGAAGAAATCAAAAGTATTTTAGATTCTAATACAAAAATGACATTTATCACAGCAGGAATGGGGGGGGGTACTGGAACAGGTGCAGCTCCAATTATTGCAGGAATTTCTAAAGAAAAAGGGATTCTTACTGTAGGAATTGTGACAATTCCATTTCATTTTGAAGGAAAAATGAGGTTACAACAAGCTCAAAAAGGGATAGAATCTCTCAGAAAAAATGTAGATTCTCTCATTGTAATTAATAATGATAAATTGAGAGAATTATATGGAAATCTTGGATTTAAAGCAGGATTTGCAAAAGCAGATGAAGTCCTTACCACAGCTGCGAAGGGGATAGCAGAAGTTATTACTCACCATTATAAACAGAACATAGATTTGAGAGATACTAGAACAGTTCTTAAAGAAAGTGGAACAGCTGTTATGGGTTCAGCAGTTTCTGTTGGAGAAAATAGAGCAAAAGAAGCAGTTGGACAAGCGTTGGATTCTCCATTACTGAATGATAATAAGATTACAGGAGCAAAGAATGTTCTTTTGCTAATTGTTTCAGGAAAAATTGAGATAACAATAGATGAAATAGGAATTATAAGTGATTATATTCAAGCTGAAGCAGGAAACAATGCGAATATTATTATGGGGATAGGAGAAGATGAAAGTTTGGATGAAAGTATTTCAGTGACTATAGTAGCAACTGGATTTCCCACTGAAGTTCAGAGAGCTATTCATCACGAAGAAAAAAAAATATTTCATAGGTTAGAAGAACCTTATAAACAAAAATTAGCAAAAGTAGAAGGAATTCATTCTTATTCTCAACCTATAGACTCTTTCACTCATTCTCAGAAAACACCAAAAAACACTAAAAGTGATTATTCGGGAAGTGTAGTTCCTAATAATAAGGGGGACTTGTCATCAAATCAAAAAAAAAATATATTTAATCAAGCGATTGAGAACACTTCCAGTATTTCAAAAGAAAAATATAAGAGGTATATGATGCTAGAAGATAATTTTGATCTTCCTATTTCTTACGAAGAAAGAAATAAACTCTTGAAAGAGAGAATGAAAAAATATAGTGAATCTCTATTAAAAAAAGAACCCAATAAAAATGAAGATGATTTTTAACAAAATTATTTCTTAGATTTAAGGAGAATCAATTTACTTTACTTTTACTAGTTTTTTTTTTACGAATTACTTATTATGAAATATTCTAGAATTCCAAAAGGAACCAGAGATTTTTCCTCAATAGAGATGAATAAACGAAACTATTTAATTAAAATTATTAGAAATTGCTTTGAACTTTTTGGGTACTATTCCATAGAAACTCCGTCATTTGAAAATATTTCCACACTATTTGGAAAATATGGAGAAGAAGGAGAATATTTAATGTTTAAGTTACTTCATTCAGGAAATTTTTTAAAAAAAGGAATTTCAGATTTTTTGACTAAAAGAAAAAAAAATCAAGAAAATATTATTGATTTTACAAAAAATTTCACTGAAAAAATATCCAATAAAGCGCTTCGATATGATTTAACGGTTCCTTTTGTTCGGTATGTAGTTATGCATAGAAATGAAATTATTTTTCCTTTTAAAAGATATCAAATACAACCTGTATGGCGTGCAGATCAACCCCAAAAACAAAAAGGAAGATTTAGAGAATTTTATCAATGTGATGCGGATATAATAGGATATTCTTCTTTATCATTATGGCAAGAAATTGAATTCATTCAACTTTGTGACGAAATTTTTACAAAATTAAAGTTTCCTATAACTATTAATATTAACCATAGAGATATTTTATGGGGGTTGTTAGAGATTTCTGGAATAGAAAATCATTTATGGAAAAATTTTACTACATCTTTAGATAAATGGAATAAAATAGGACGACATTCAGTAAAAAAAGAAATGCTTCGTAAAGGGATTTCATCGAAGTCTTTCGAAAAGATAGCATATTTTTTTGATATGAAAGAAAACTTTTCAAAAAAAAAGGAATCTTTAAACGTTGCTTTCAGATCCTCTAAAAGAGGAAAAAACGGAATAAAAGATCTTAGTTTTATTTTTCTAAAAATAAAGAATCTTTCTTTAAAGAGTACAACAAAATTGGAATGGAATCTTTCTCTAGCTAGAGGAATGAATTATTATACAGGAACAATATTTGAAATATTTCCAAATAATAATAAGTCTGAAAATTATTATTCCATTGGAGGTGGGGGAAGATATGATAACCTAGCTAGTTTATTTGGAATGAAAAACATTTCTGGAGTAGGAGTTTCTTTAGGTTTAGATAGAATTTATTTAGCTATGGAAAAAGAAAATTTATTTCAAACTATCTCTAATTTTCCTTCAAAAGTATTGTTTATCAATTTCGGAGATGAAGAGGTTTTATATGCATATAAAATGATCAATTTTTTGAGAAAAAAAGGAATTTCTACTCAATTGTATCCTAACGCTGTGAAAATAAATAAACAATTTAAATATGCAAACGAGAATAACATTCCATTTACTATCAGTATAGGAAAAAATGAAATGGAAAAGAATAAAATACGAGTAAAGAATATAAAAAAAAGAATAGAAATAGAATACGACAACATAAATGATGTTGCAAATCAATTAATCAAAATTTATTGAATGAATAACTTTTTCCTTCCAAAGGACATAACCTTTTATAGCCAATCCTACAAGGAAAATAAATAAAATACCTGTTAATACGAGCCCTTTCAAAAAATAAATAGGAACGGAAATGATGTTTCCAATTATCCAAAAAATCCAACTTTCTACTTTTTTCATAGTCATTTGATACATTCCAGAGAAAAAAATACCAGTTGTAAATACATCTATCCAATCAGAATTGGATTGTTGTAAGGAGCCATTAAAATAATAATAAACCATTATACTGAAAATGCAAGTAAATACAAAAAATAAAGCCGTATAAAAATAATCTTTTTTATCTGAAAAAGTTATAGTATGATTTTTTCTTTTAAATTTCCATGTATACCAACCATACAAACTCATTCCTGTATAAGATAGGTTAATAATAAAATCTCCATAAAGAGAAGTAATAAAAGTTATATAACTGTATATAATTGTACTTACTATTCCTATTGGATAAAACCATATCTTATTCTTTTTTGCAAAGATAACACTGAAAAGACTAAATGATGCTGCAAAAAATTCTAAAATAGAGAATAAACTCCTGTTCCCTCTTATGATAAGAAAAATATAAAAAGGAATGAATCCATTATTCCATATATGTGTGTTGTATGTATTTATTATTATTTATCTATAATATAAACAAGGTAATGTTCATCTATTTTTCTATAAAATGCAGAAAACTTCTTACTATATGATTTTTTTAGAATCCAGCATGAGATACAAGAATCCTTTTCTATGCAAAAAGGAGAAACTTTGTAGTGATCTAAAAAACTTGATGAAATACCTCCTTCTAATTTATATAAACTTTCTTTGATTCCCCATATGATATGAAGATATTCTTTTTCATGACTTGTATGAATAAAAATAGATTCATCCTTTCTAAGGAATTTTTTTTTTAACTTAATTATTTTTTGATCTTTTCTGAATTTTTCTATATCTATCCCTATATGATAGGAGCTAATTGCTATAGCTATTCTTTCAAAAGAGTGACTCAATGAAATATATTTTTCTTGAGGAAAAAGAAAAGGTTTTCTCTTTTCATTATAAAAAATATTCATAATTCCTATAGCCCTTAGAGCATAACGAACTCCTAGAAATTCTCTCTTCCGTTTTTCTGATAGAGATAAAAAAAAACTTTTCTCTTTTTCAGAAAGAATTAATTGTTCCAAAAACATAGTTTCTATGTTCCCCCATTTAAAAACGATGATTTTAGTATGAAATTTCTTATTCAAGATGAACATAAGTTATTTATTATTATTTATTTTTTCTTTCCTTTCATTCATAACAAAATAAAATAGAACAACATATGAATAATCATTTTAGATATTAAATCTAGTCATTTTTTTGTACTATTGTGAATGTGAAAATAAATCTACATCTCATTACTTACTCATAGTATATCTGTTATAATCTTATGTATGAAACAAAAAATTACAAAAGCATTAAAAAATGTTTTTATTAATAATAAAAATATTATTGAATCAGGAATAGTCAAAAATATAGATTTCTTTCAGGAAGAAATCATAATCTCTATTAACTTATCTAATCCTACTATGCATGTAAAAAAGAAATTAGAAAAAGATATATACCAATCTATAAAAGATCAAAATTTACATTTTGAAGAAAAAAAAATTCGTCTAAAAATAGAAAAAAAATTAGATACTACTAAAAAAATCAATGGAATAAAAAATATAATTGCAGTTGCCTCTGGAAAAGGAGGAGTAGGAAAATCCACAATAGCAACTAATATAGCAGTTTCTTTAGTGAATATGGGATTTCAGGTAGGATTGTTAGATGCAGACATTTATGGCCCTTCTATTCCTTTAATGTTCAATATAGGAGAAGATGTGATTTCATCATGTTTTTTCATAAAAAAGAATGGAAATCATCTGATAAATCCTATCATCCGTTATGGAGTGAAAATACTTTCTTTAGGTTTTTTTTCAAAACCTGGGGAAGCTATTGTTTGGAGAGGACCTATGGCAACTAAAGTTTTAAGACAATTTATCCATGAAACAAATTGGGATGGGTTAGATTTTTTAATTGTAGATTTACCACCAGGGACAGGGGATATTCATTTATCCCTTTTGCAAGAAATTCCATTAAAAGGAATTATCATTGTTAGCACTCCTCAAAAAATTGCCTTATCTGATGTCCAGAGAAGTGTAGGAATGTTTCGTATTCAATCTATTCATGTTCCAATACTTGGAATCATAGAAAATATGTCTTTTTTCATTACAGAAAAAGAAAAATACTATTTTTTTGGAAAAAATGGAGCAAAAAATTTTTCCAAAAAAATGAATATTTTTTTTCTCGGAGAAATCCCTATGTTACAAGACATTAGAAAATCTTCTGATTCAGGAATTCCTATTGTTTTAGAAAACGATCAGATAAAAAAAATTTTTGTAAAAATTACGAAAAATATAATGGATAAATTATCCTAATTTTCTTAGTTTTAGTGAGTGAATAATTAATTCTTGAATTCATTAAAAACAGAGTTTTATAAATTCTTTTACAATTAATATTAAAATAGATATGGATTTTTCAGATTCTTGAAAAATGGAATCAAAATAATAATCCTTTTTTTTTATATTAGATAATCCCCCCATCGTAATAATGGAGATAGAAAATACCCGTAAATTCATATATCTAGCTGCGATCACGTATGAAATAATGTTATTCATTCCAACACAATCTCCCCCCATAGATCGGATCATTGCATATTCTGCAGGTGTTTTATAATTTGGATAGGGAAAAGCGACATAAACCCCCTTTTGTATAATGATATTGTGATTCATAGCTATATTTTCTGCTATTTCAAGCATTTTTTTATCATATGTTTCTTCTTCTGTGATCCCAACGAAAAAACTATTCTTTTTTAGAAAAGAAGAATACTTATCTGGAAAAAAATTGATATGATCTTTAACCAACATGACGTCACCCATTTTGTAGTTTGGATTTACTCCTCCAGAAATATTGATTAAGATTAATTTATCAATTCCAATATTTTTACACACTACAATAGGAAAATAGGGGGGATCTTTTATTTTCTCCTCGTACTCGTAAGAGAAAAAAGGTTCTATTAAAAAAACAACTTTTTTTTCTTCTATCTCTCCAAATATAAGTTCTCCATATAAATTTGAAAAATTTGGAATTTCTTTGTAAGAAATACATATAGGTTTTTTAATTTCCTTGACAAGTTGATTAAACTGTATTCCTAATAATAGGATTCCAAAATCAGGTTTAGTTTTGTTAATTTTGTTTTGTATATATATTGTTGATTCTTCTAAAGTCATTGACATAATTTTTTTATCTATATTATTGACGAGACATCCCCAAAAAAATTTGTTATTATTCCAAACCTACAAAAATAAAAATTATAAGTAATAAGTAAATAAAGTAAGATAAGAAAGAGAGTTTTTTTTTATTGAATGACATTTACTTCTCTAGGTAAAAAAACACCTAATTTTTTCTTTATGTCTTGAGTGATTTTTTCTGAAAAAGAATATATCTCTCTTCCAGTAGCCTTTCCATAGTTTACTAAAACTATGGGTTTTTTTTCATAAACTCCTACATTTCCTACTTTTTTTCCTTTCCATCCTGCTAGTTCTAGCAACGAATTAGCAGATACTTTCACTTTCTTTTTAGAATAAGAATATCCAATCACAGTTGGATATTGAGATTTCAATTTTTGAAAGTCAAAAATTTCTACTATAGGATTCATAAAAAAACTCCCTGCATTTCCAATTTTTCTTGGATCTGGTAATTTTTTCTGTCTAATGTGAAGAATTGCCTGACTTAAATCATGAGGATTAGGTTTTTTAATATTCATATTTTCTAACTCCTTTCTGATTTCAATAGATGATATATTCAATTTGTGATATTTTTTTCTTAACAGAAAAAAGACAGATAAAATAAGGAATTTATTTCTGTATTTCTTAAAAAAAGAATGACGATATGTTAGTTGACATTTTTCACGTGTTAATTCTATAACTCTTTTATTATCAATTTCATATAATTCAACTTTCAATAAAGTATTCTTTATTTCTGTTCCATATGCTCCAATGTTTTGAATCGGTGCAGCTCCAACTGTTCCCGGAATAAAAGATAAGTTCTCTAATCCACTGAATCCTTTTTTTATAGTCCAACTTACGAATTCATTCCAATTTTCTCCCGCAGAAGCTTTCACTATAACTTGAGAATTGTTTTCTTGAATGATTTCTCTTCCTTTGATCCCTATTTTGATTATTAATCCTTTATAAAAATTTTTTAAAAAAAGAATATTACTCCCATTTCCCAAAAAAAGTTTTGATATAAATGGATATTGACAAAAAGTTTCTTGGATTTCTTCTATACTTTTCACATTTACAAAATAATGGGCATAGACATTGATTCCAAATGTATTAAATTTTTTTAGAGGAAAATTTGTTTTAATATCTAACATGTAGAAAAATATTTTTATAAATCAACAATGACAATTTTGTACGTAAATATTGTATGATTAAATTTATCTATTATTATAAAATAAAATTCTTTATGAAAAGAGTAGGAAGTTTTTTTGGAGGTGTCATCTTAGGAACAATTGCAGGGTTAGTTGTAGGAATTCTGTTATCTACAAAAAAAAAAAAGGAGTCTAAAATAAAAAATATACTAGGAAAAAAAACTGAAGAATTGAAAGAAAATTTGCAAGAAATAAGTCAAAAAATAGGAAAAAAAGTCCACCAAATAAAATCTGATTTTGAAAAAAAATGGAACAAAAATAAAATAGATAAAATGGATCAAGTAGAAAATGAATTGGGGACTTAATTCAGTGAGTTTATTTTATTTTTCTAATTAATGTTGTTCTTCTTTATTTTTATTAAAAATTTTTTCAATAGGAAGTTAGTATGTTTTAAAAATGAAGTCATGAAACTATTAATTTCCATCATGACAGAATTTTTTTTGAATTTTATTTTTCTTATATTTTTCATAATGATCTTTTTTTCAGGGAGTCTTTCTTTGTCGTTTTTTTTATCCTATTATTTTAATAATTATGTTTTAGGATTTGGAATCCTCACTCTTTTATATCTTATTCTTTTCTTTTTTGTATTTTTTTTCTGTAAAAATGTTATCCGTATTTTTATCAAAAATTTATTTAACAAATCAATATTTAGAATTTTTGATAAAAAAAAACAAAAGTAAAAGTTTTCCCTCATGTCATGAATAAATCAGAAGTTGTTTATGGAATTCATCCTTTGATAGAAGCAATTCAATCCAAAAAAACTATCAGAAAACTATTTATTCAAAAAGGAAAAAAACAAAAGTCTAATGTATATAGGAAGTTAATCAATCTTTACCAAAAAAAAAATATTCCAATTCAAATTGTTCCAAAACAAAAGTTTCATCAATTAAAAAACAAAAATCATCAAGGAGTTTTTGGGATCCTATCCCCAGTAGTTACCTATCATATAGAAGATCTACTTCCTATTTTCTATGAAAATAGAAAAAACCCACTATTGCTCATTTTAGATCGTATTACGGATGTAAGAAATTTTGGATCTATAATTCGTACGGCAGCATGTGTAGGAACAGATGCGATCATCATTCCAAGAAAAAATACCGCATTGATAGGATCTGATTCTATAAAAACTTCTTCAGGGGCTTTATTTAAAGTTCCAATATGTCAAGAAAAAAATATTCAAAAAACGATAGAATATTTAATTTCATACGGTTTAAAAATTGTTTCTGCTACAGAAGAAAAATCAAGTATATTATGGTATAATGTTGATTTTTCAGGCCCTACTGCAATAATACTAGGAAATGAAGAAAATGGAATTTCCTCAAAATATTTAGAACTTTCTTCAGAAAAAGCAAAAATTCCATCATCAAAAATAAAAGGAGTTTCATCTTTAAATGTTTCTGTAGCTTGTGGGATCATTTTATATGAAGTCTTTAGACAAAGAACATCAACATAACAAAAACAAACACATAAAAAACAACTAAAAATCATTTTTAAATTGTTTTAAAAAACAAATGTCATTTTCAAAATAAGTTCGAATATCATTAATTTTATAGATTAGGTGTGCAAGTCTCTCTATGCCCATTCCAAAAGCAAATCCTGAATAAATTTCTGAGTCAATGTTCACATTTTTCAAAACTTGTGGATCTATCATTCCACAACCCATTATTTCTAACCATCCTGCGTTATAATCATCACAATATATATCCACTTCAGCACTAGGTTCTGTAAATGGAAAATACGAAGGACGAAATCGTATTTTTGCTTTTTCTCCAAAAAGAGAGTTTATTAAATATTGAATGATTTTTTTTAGATCTAAGAAGGATACTTTTTTATCTATATAAAATCCTTCTGCTTGGTGAAACATAAAATTTGAACGTGATGAAATTGTTTCATTTCTATATACTTTTCCTATGGATAAAACACGAAAAGGAGGATTATGTTTTTTCATATATCGTATTTGCACAGAGGACGTATGTGTCCGTAACAAAATGTCAGGATTTTTGTATAAAAAAAATGTATCCTGCATATCCCTAGATGGATGATCTATAGGGATATTTAGAGCTGTAAAATTATGCCAGTCATTTTCTATTTCGGGCCCCTCAACATAAGAAAAACCAATCATTTTTAAAATATCTAAAATCCTATTTTTTACAATAGATATGGGATGTAGAGATCCTATTTCTATAGATTTTCCTGGAATTGTAGGATCGAATTTGTATTTGTAATGTTTTTCACCTTTTATGAAATTTTTTTTGTGAAAAATTTGTATTTTATCCTGAACATTTTTTTTTAACTCATTGAGAATTTTTCCAATATTTTTTCTTTTTTTATCTGGAATTTTTTTTAATTTTTTAAATAAAAAAGTTAAAATCCCTTTCTTCTTCCCAAGAAATTTAATTCTAAAAAATTCTAAATCTTCATATGTTTTAGCATGAAAACTCTTTATTTCCACTCTTATTTTTTCAATTTCGTTTTTATCCATAAAACAATTCAATCAATAATTCAATTATATCTCAAGTATTTTTTCATCACTCATATAACGAATGATAGCTTTTTTCAGAAAAAAAGATTGTTCTTCATTTTTTAAAAAAAATGGAAGATTTTTGATCAATAAATAATGAGGCCATCCTTCCCTATCTTTTCCAATAAAAACGTAATATCCAAAAGGTTCTAAAATTCTACAGATTGCAATATGCAAAATATTTATTTTATCTTCTCTATTCAAAAATCTATTTTTACCTTTGCCGAGTTCTTGAATTCCTATCAAGTAAATAATTCCAATGAGATCAATTTTTCCCTCTATGAAAAAATGATTTCGTATATATAAAATGACCTGATTCCAATTGAAATGAAATTGTTGTATTTGTATTATAAATTCTTTTTTCATTTTATTATTTATTAATTATGATGGGCTCAGATATAATAATTATAATTATAGTTTTATATGGTGGATATAAAGGATTTCGAAAAGGTTTTCTTTCTCAGTTATTTTTATTTATGATATTTTTTATTCTGATATACAAAGGAATAGAGTTATTCCATTTTTCTTCAAATTTATTAATAAAAAAAGTTCATATAAAAAATGAAGAACCTTTTTTGACAATATATTCTCTCATAATATCGTTTTTGATTTTAGCTTTTATAGCTTTTGTAACAAAAAAAATCATAAAATTTTTTTTAATCATTACATGGATAAATCCTATTGACAAATGGTTAGGGGGAATATTAGGAATGATAAAATATTTTTTTTACCTATCAATATGTCTTTTTTTTCTTAAAGAAGCAAATAAAAAAATAGATTTTATTCCTGGTCATTTTTTAAAAAATTCTTTTGAAAAAGAATTTCAATATCTTTTCTCTATCCATCAGAAAGGACCACTCTTTTTTTTTAGGAAATTAGAAGAATTATACTTTTTATTTTCAAAAATCATAAAAAAATGAATTTTAAAAAAAATATTTTTTCTATAGACTCAAAAAAAGAATTTGAGTATTTAACTTTTAAGATATTTCATTATCAAATAAAAAATAACGAAATCTATAGAAATTATATTCGATTATTAAAAATTGATCCATTTCGTATTAAGACGATTTCTGAAATTCCTTTTTTACCTATTTCCTTTTTTAAAACACATTGTATTTGGAGTAGTAAAAAAAAAAGTATCCCAGAAATTATTTTCAAGAGTACTGGGACTACAGGAATCAAAAGCAGGCATTACATAGCAGATTTATTAATCTATATTAATAGCATTTGTAAAGGATTTGAATACTTTTATGGATCAATAGAAACATTCAAATTTTTAGCATTGTTTCCAAATAATAGAAAAAATGATTCTTCCTTAATTTATATGATGAAATATTTGATACAAAAAACATATAAAAATGGAAGTCGTTTTCTTTCTTATAAAGATAGGATTTCTATGAAGGAAGAGAAAAAAAATATTTTAATTTTTGGACTCAGTTTTTCTTTATTAGATTTTATAGAAAAAAACAAAGATCCTATTATAGGATATGAGAAAGAAAAAAATATTATTATTATGGAAACAGGAGGAATGAAGGGGAAAAGAAAAGAAATAATTCGAGAAGAATTACACCATCTTTTAAAAAAAGGTTTTTGTGTAAAAAATATTCACTCGGAATATGGAATGACAGAATTGCTTTCTCAAGCATATGCAAAAAAAAACGGAATTTTTAGATGTCCTCCTTGGATGAAAATATACATAAGAGATTCGGAAGATCCTCTTATCCATAGAGAAGAAAATAATAATAAAATAGGCGGAATTGATATTATTGATTTATCAAATTATTTATCTTGTTCTTTTATTTCTACCAGTGATTTAGGAAAGAAAATCAATGATGAAGAATTTGAAGTGTTAGGAAGAATGGATTTTTCAGATATACGAGGATGTAATCTAATGAGTTTTTAATTCAAAAAAAAAGATAGAAAAAACGTCTTTTTTTGGATTAAAACTAGAACTAGAAGAATAACTATTGTATAGTACAATAATATCTTCTATATTTTCTGTAACCTTTTTTGATTGTAAAAGAATATCTAACATTAATAGAGTGTTTTTCGTCCCATATTTTTGATGAATGATTCCCATGACCTGTTGGTTGATTTGTTGCTCTATTTTTTTAAGAATTTTAATTTTTGTATGATTTTCATGTTTATGACTACTATATGTTCTATTTCTATTCTCATCTATTGTTATTTTTTTTATAATGTTAAAATGCTCAATCATAAGACGTTCAAGTATCATTAAATTTTTCTTTTGCTGATATTTTAAAGGCTTATGACTATTCATCATATGAAAGAAGGTTCTATTAGTAATAATCTCCGCAGATTCAATAATTTCTTTAGTTTTGTTATAAATATGAATATAAAGGATTCCCGCATTTGGATCTCTGTTTCTCGTTTTTCTAATTATTCTAATTAAAGAATTATGTACAATCGAAAAATTTTCTTTTACTTTTAAAAGAATTTTCTTGCTATTTTGGAATTTTTTTAACTTTCCTTGAGTAATTCCTTCTATGCTAGATTTATAAATATTTTCTACTGATTCAAGAATTGGTTCTAAAAAAGAAGAAGTTTTTTTAAAAGTTTTTACTAGAGTCAAATCCTCTGTTTCTGTTTCAAAAATGTTTCTTTTATCTTCTTGCTTTATTTGATGATAGCTTTTATAGCTTTTGTAAAAAACAAATCCAATTAAAACAAGAAAAAATAGAAGGGCCCATTCTTTTAAAAAATACAGAAAATAGGACGCCATTCCTGCCATGATAAAGGCTATTAATCCTGTTAAAAACCATCCTCTTATAACTTTTAAAACTCCTGACACTCTATAAACTGCACTTTCTCTATCCCAAGCTCTATCTGAAAGAGAAGTTCCCATAGAAACCATAAAAGTGACGAAAGTTGTAGATAAAGGAAGTTTTTGAACAGTTGCTATAGAGATTAATATACTAGATATGGTTAAATTAGCAGATGCTCTAACTAAATCGAAAGCAATATTTTCATCTTCTTGTTTTTTATTTTGCTTAAAATTTTTTTCTATTCTAACTAAAAATCTTTTTGGAAATAATTTAAAAAAATTGTTTCCTAAATATAAAAAAAATCGAACAATTCCTCTAGAAAAAGAATTTGATAAAAATTTTTCAGTTCCTTCATTTTGTCTACTTAAATTAATTTCAGTACTGGTGATTTTTTTTGTTTTATTTGAAAACCAGAGAGTTAATATCATAATTATTCCTGAAAAAATCAAAAATAAAGATGGAACCTGTACGTTACCAGATAAACTTTTCATATTGAATTTTTCCGCAAGTGGGCTTCCTGCTTCTTTCCATATATTATAAGATTGTATACTAGCTATAGGAATTCCTATAAAATTGACTAAATCATTTCCAGAAAACGCCATTGCCAATGAAAATGTTCCATATAATACTACAAATTTTAAGATATTATATCCTAAAGAAACAAATAGATTGGCTACAATAATCCATGTAAAAAATAATACAAATAAGAAAACAAAAAAATTATTATGAATCCATTTAATAAAATGTTGTATAAATAAGGAAAATTCTCCTGAAAAATTATCCAAAGTGAATCCTTGTAAGGTACTATGTAGTCCTTTTACAATAAGAAAATAAGTCATACTACTCAATGAAATAGCGGCCCATATCACTACATATTTCAATCTATTTTTATATTCAAAACTTAATAAAAATCGTATAAAATAGTGAAGAAAAGCGCCAGATGCAAAAGAAATTATAATAGATAAAAAAATTCCTATACTGATTGTCAATGTTTTTTCTGCTTTAATATATTGACTTAAATGATGAATCGGTTCATCATTGTAATACATTTTTATCATGGAAATACTAAATGCACCTCCTAATAAACAAAATACCATAGATACTGTTGTGGAAGTAGGCAATCCCAATGTGTTAAAAACATCCAATAAAATAATATCGGAGATCATAACAGATAAGAAAATGAAAATAAGATCAGAAAAATAAAAATAAGATGGATCAAAAACTCCTTTTCTTGCGACTTCCATCATTCCACTTGATAAAAAAGAACCCAATAAAATTCCTAAGCTAGAAAAAATCATGATAGTTTTTCTAGAAGCAACTTGAGATCCAATAGCGGAATTTAAAAAATTTACCGCATCATTTATCAAGCCCACAATAAGATCGAAAATAGATAAAACAAAAAGGACCACTATAATTGAGGGATAAAAAAGTTTCATAACATAAAGAGGTCAGTATTTATTATTAATTAATCAATTTCAACATTTTCAACATTTAGAAATTTTATTCTATGATCTTACAATTTTTTTAAAGATTCTTTTATGAGATTTTCTACAGAAAATTCTGGATTTTTCTCTAAAATTTCATCCAAAACTTTATTGGACTCTTTAGGAGAAAAACCAAGTACGTTCAAAGCACTTAAAGCTTCTTTTTTTAGAGAAGGGAAGTTTTCTTTTTTAACAGAGTTGTCTTTTCCTGTTTTATGAGGAATTTTATCTTTAAGTTCAATTATAATTCTTTTCGCTGTTTTTATCCCAATTCCTTTAACTTTATGAAATGTTTCTATATCTTCTTTATATATGGATTTTTCTATTTCATATGGAGTTAAGGAAGACAATAAAATTATAGCAGAATTTGGCCCTATTCCGTTTACAGAAATTAAATAAGAAAATATTTTTCTCTCTATTTTATCAAAAAAACCATACAAAACATGTTGATTTTCTTTTATAAAAAGATAAGTATATATATGTATTTTTTTTCCTTCTTTTTCGAATAAAGAAGAATAGGTATACGAAGATATATGAACATAATATCCTATACCATGACAATCTATTATTAAATAAGATTGATTTTTTTCTATTAATTTTCCTCTTAAATGTGTTATCACCGAAAAAAAGGATTTTTCATAAAAAATTATACAATTATTTTTTTCTAAAAAAAATTTGGATAGGAATTCCTCTGAAATCGAAGTGCCCCCGGAGTTTTTTTTCAATAAATCTTTTATAAGATTCTTTGATATACTGAGGAAAATTAGAAAAAAAAATAAATTTTGGCGTATATGTATGGAGTTGAGTACAATACTTTATGGTAATCAACTTTTTTTTTACAGAAGGTGGGGGAGTATTTCGCATAATAGGTAACATCACTCTGTTTAAGAGATTTGTTTTTAATCTATTTTTACGTATTTTAATAATTTGATAAGCTTTTGGAATAATCTTGTTTATTCCTGTTTTATTTTTAGCAGAAATAAAAAAAATAGGAACATTATCAAAGGGGGCAATCTTTTTTCGAATAAAAATTTCGTAATCTTTCTGTGCTTTAGTAGAATTTCTTAACAAATCCCATTTGTTCATAAGAATTATGATGCCTTTATAATTTCTTTCGACTAATCTAAAAAGATTCGTATCCTGTGCTTCCCATCCACGAACCGCGTCAACCATTAAAATACAAATATCTGTGTATTCAATTGTTTTTATCGTTTTCATAGTAGAATAAAATTCAAGACTTTCACTAATCTTTGATTTTTTTCTAACTCCCGGAGTATCAACTAAAATACATTTATATCCCCATTTTTTGTATAAAACTTCTAAACTATCTCTCGTGGTTCCAGAAATATTCGTTACAATATGATGGTTTCTTTCTAAAAAAGAGTTGATTAACGTAGATTTTCCTACATTTGGCCGACCGATAATAGAAAAATTTGGGATTTCCTCTTTTTCATCCATTCTAATTTTTTTTTTCATTGTTTTGAAAATTTCTACTATTTTATCTAATAATTCACCAGTACCGCTTCCATTTTTAGCAGATATATAGTAGTAGTTTCGAAATCCTAATAGAAAAAAATCTGTATCGGAATACATGTATTTTCCATTATCTACTTTATTTACGACTAACAAAATAGTTTTTTGAAACTTTCTTAAAAGTAGAGAAATTTCTCTATCCGTATCTAAAATATCCGATTGTATATCTACTAAAAATAAAATGATATCCGATTCTTTAACAGAAATTAAAATTCTATTTTGAATTTCTGTTTCAATCAAATTGTTCCTCCCTTTCTCTTTAGGAGAATATCCTCCTGTATCTACTATAGAAAACGGAATTCCATTCCATTCAGAATTTCCATAAATCCGATCTCTTGTTACCCCGCTTGTTTCATGAAAAACAGCTTTTTTTCGTCCTACAATACGGTTAAATAGCGTAGATTTTCCTACATTTGGCCGACCGATAATAGAAACTATGTTGGAGCTACTCAGACTCATACTTACTCATTTTCAGAAAATTATTTATCTAAAGGTAGATTTTTTTTTCTTTGCATAGATTCTTAGTATTAGTAAAAGTTATATTATATATATATTCTGAATAAAATAAATCATGCGTTTCGATATTGTTAGTGTTATTCCTGAAATTCTAAATGGCCCGTTCTCCAATTCTATTTTAAAAAAAGCTATAAATAAAGGATTAATTGAAATTAATGTTCATGATTTAAAAAAATATGGAATCGGAAAACGTAAAAAGGTGGATGATTCCCCTTATGGGGGTGGAGGGGGGATGGTCATTAGAATAGAACCTGTCTATCAGTGTTTTTCCAAACTTTTATCAGAGAGAAATTATGATGAGAAAATTTTTATGACTCCTGATGGAAAAGTCTTTTCACAAAAAGATGCTCATGAATTAACTCAAAAAAAAAATATTCTTATTCTTTGTGGACGTTACAAAGGAATTGATCAGAGAATTAGAGATCACTTAATTTCCAAAGAAATATCTATTGGACATTATGTTTTATCTGGAGGAGAACTTGCGGCAGCTGTAATAGTAGAGTCGATAGCAAGACTATTACCAGGAGTTGTAAATAATATGGATTCTATTCTTACGGATTCTTTTCAAAAAACAACCCCTCCATCTCCTATTTATACTCGTCCAATGATCTATAAAGGCTGGAAAGTTCCAAAAATTCTTTTGTCTGGACATCATAAAAAAATAAAAGATTGGAAACATAAAAAATCCTTGCAGGAATTTAAGAAAACGTCAATAAAATATTGATTCATTTCAGTTCAACTGAACTGAATTTTTCCATAAACTAATCGTTCAATAACTTTATTAATTTTTTCAAAATCAAATTCTTTAATAACATTTTGCATCATTTCTCTAATTTCTTGATTACACAAGTTCCCTATACTTCCTTCGTGAGAATGAGAAAAAACATTTTTTGTTAATGGGGCGAAACATCCTGTTTGGATATCCAATCCTACTTTTTTATAAGCTTCTCTAAAAGGGACCCCTTTTTTTACTAGTTTATTGACAGTTTCTACACTGAATAAATATTTATACTTCTCTTCTTTAAGAATATCATTTCTCACAATAATATTATTTAACATATACTGAAATATAGAAAAACAATTTTTTAATTCATCAAAAACAGGAAGAAATCTTTCTTTAATAATTTGAAAATCTCTATGATATCCTGAACACAAATTGGAACAAATCAAAGAAATTTCATTTGGCAAGGAAGAAATTCTATTGCATTTTGCTCTTATGATCTCAAAAACATCTGGGTTTTTTTTATGAGGCATGATGCTAGATCCGGTAGTAAGATGGTCAGGAAAACTAATAAAATTGAAATTCTGATTTAAATACAAACAAATATCTTGAGACATTTTACTCAAAGTTCTTGCTAAAGAAGAAAGTGATTCTGTGACTATTCTTTCCATTTTACCACGTCCCATTTGAGCATACACAACGTTATAATTCAAATGGTCGAATCCTAATAATTCCGTGGTCATTTTACGATTTAAAGGAAAAGAGGATCCGTACCCTGCTGCTGATCCTAAAGGGTTTTTGTTGGTGATCCGATAAGCTGTACGAATTAATAACAGATCATCTATCAAACTTTCTGCATAAGCAGAGAACCAAAGTCCAAAAGAAGAAGGCATAGCTATTTGATAATGAGTATAACCAGGAATTAATACATTTTTATATTGTTCACTTAATTTTAATAAGACATCAAAAAAAGAAGATACTATTAATACAATTTCCTTGATTTGTTCTCTAACAAAGAGTTTCAAATCTACTAATATTTGATCATTTCTAGATCTCCCACTGTGAATTTTTTTTCCTATTTCTCCTAAACGATCAGTTAATAATAGTTCTATTTGAGAATGAATATCTTCTATTCCTTCATCTATTCTAAAATTTTTTGTTAAGATTTCGTTTATGTAAATATTTCGTAATTCTTTAATTAAAATTTCTAAATCATTTTTATTTAATAATCCAATATTTTCTAACATAATCACATGTGCGATAGTTCCTATCACATCATGTGGAGCTAAAAGGAGATCTAATTCAGAATCCTTTCCTGAAGTAAAATATTCTATTTCTTTATTAATATTCTTAAAAAGATTATTTTTTTCCCAAATTTTCACGTGATAACATTTTTTATATTTTTTCTATCTTAGTGAGAAAAAATTTTTTTATCTCTCTTGTCGTACGATTTTTATTTCTCACTAAGGGAAATGGGCGAGTTGGATATAAAACTATAAATTTTTATGGAAATAGTAAAAATTTCCTAAAAAAAATAAAATTCATGGATTATGAATATAAAACATAATAAAAATACAGATTATACGGCAGATAGTATACAATCTCTAGAAGGAATTGAGCACATCAGACTGAGACCTTCTATGTATATTGGAGACGTAGGAATTAGAGGGTTGCATCATTTAGTCTTTGAAGTAATAGATAATTCCGTTGATGAAGCATTAGCAGGTTTTTGTAATAAAATATGGGTTAAGATTCATAAAGATGGATTTGTGACAGTATTAGATAATGGTCGGGGAATTCCAATAGATCTTCATAAAAAAGAAGGCAAGTCAGCTCTTGAAGTGGTCATGACGAAAGTTGGTGCAGGTGGGAAATTTGATAAAAATTCCTATAAAGTTTCTGGAGGATTGCATGGAGTAGGAATTTCTTGTGTTAATGCTTTATCCAGTAATTTGATAGTTACAATCTATAGAAATGGAAAAATCTATCAGCAGGAATATTTTAAAGGAAAACCTCTTTATGAGGTTAAAAATTTAGGTGGTACCAATAATAATATGCAAGGAACAAAAATTCATTATCTAGCTGACAGCTCTATTTTTAGTTCTATTATATATAATTATGACATATTGTCTACACGTTTGAAAGAATTATCTTTTTTAAATAAAGGACTTCACTTATTTTTAAGTGACGAAAGAAATAATAATTCTAAAAGAGAATATTTTTTTTCTAAAAATGGCTTGAAAGAATATCTTCCTATTCTGGATAAAAATCAAGAATCATTAACAAATGATATTTTTTTTACTACTGAAGGAGAAAGAGAAAATATTTTTTTAGAAGTCGCTATGCGATATAATACTTCTTTAAAAGAAAGAATTTATTCTTATGTGAATAATATCAATACTTTCGAAGGGGGGACGCATCTTTCTGGATTTAGAAGAGCCTTAACTAGAACGTTTAAAAAATATGTAGAAGGATATGGGGTGTCTTTTTCCAATAAAGAGAAAATAGAATTTACGGGAGATGATTTCAGAGAAGGAATTACAGCTATTCTCTCTGTTAGAGTTATGGATCCTCAATTTGAGGGACAAACTAAAACAAAATTAAGCAACTATGAAGTAGGAGGAATTGTAGAAAAAATTGTAGGGGAAAGATTAAACGCTTATTTAGAAGAACATCCTGTAGATAGAAAAAAAATTCTTGACAAGGTGATATTAGCGGCTAAAGCACGACAAGCGGCTAAAAAAGCCAGAGAATTAATACAAAAAAAGAATCCATTCAACAATAATAATTGTATTTTACCTGGAAAATTAGCAGATTGTTCTTTCAACAATCCAGAAACTTGTGAAATTTATTTGGTAGAAGGAGACTCTGCAGGTGGTACAGCTAAACAAGGTAGAGATAGAAATTTTCAAGCTATTTTACCTTTACGAGGAAAAATACTAAACGTAGAAAAAGCAATACAGTATAAAATATTTGAAAATGAAGAAATAAGAAACATATTTACTTCTTTAGGAGTTTCTATTGGAACAGAAGAAGATCAAAAAATTTTAAATGTAAAAAAACTGAGATACAATAAAATTATTATTATGACTGATGCTGATATAGATGGAAGTCATATTTCTACTTTGATTTTAACATTATTCTTTCGTTATATGAAACCTTTGATAGAACAAGGACATATCTATATTGCTACTCCTCCACTTTATTTAATAAAAAAAAGAAATCACTCTCAATATGCTTGGAGTGATCAAGAAAGAGAAACCATTCTCAAAAAATTAGGAGGAAGAAAACATGTGAATATACAACGTTATAAAGGATTAGGAGAAATGAATGCAGAACAACTTTGGGAAACTACTATGAATCCAAAAAAAAGAACTTTACGAAAAGTTCATATAGAAAACCATTTGGAAGCCGATAAAATATTCTCCATTCTTATGGGGGATGAAGTCCCTCCACGTAGAAATTTCATAGAAACAAATGCAACATATGCAAAAATTGATGTTTAATAAAATTAGTTTTAACTAACTTCTGTAAAAGTGTAAGATAGAAAATTTAATGAATTATATTCAATCAATCCTATTAGGAATTATTGAAGGAATTACAGAGTTTTTTCCTATTTCTTCAACAGGACACATGATCATTGCCGCTTCTATAATGGGGATTTTGGAAAAAAAAATAACTAAATTATTTCTAGTAACTGTTCAGTTTGGAGCTGTTTTATCTGTATTTGTTTTATATAGGAAACAGTTTTTTTTTCAAAAATTGGATTTTTATCTAAAAATTTTAATAGCTAGTTTTCCCATAGGATTCTTTGGTTTATTACTAAGGAATCATAATTTGTTTTTAGAAAACATTCCAATAGTCGCCATATCCCTTCTGATCGGGGGGATAATTCTTCTAAAAGTAGAAAATTTTTATGAAAAAAAAACTCCTAATAATAGGAGTAGTCGGATCACTTATTCTAAAGCTTTCATAATTGGATTATGTCAATGTATGGCTCTTATTCCAGGAGTATCTAGGAGTGCTGCAACGATAGTTGCTTGTATGTTACAAAATATTAATAGAAGAAAGTCTATTGAATTTTCTTTTTTTTTATCCGTCCCTGTTATTAGTATGGCAACATGTAAAAAATTATTTGACTCTTATTCTCAATTTTCTGATTTTCACTTTCCATTCTGGATTCCTAAATTTTATAGGTTTTTTACAGGAAAACTTTTTTTGCAAGAAATCGGATTATTAGTTATTGGAAATCTAGTATCTTTTGTAACAGGAATGATAGCTATCAAATGTTTTATAACATATCTGAAAAAAAATAATTTTAAATTATTCGGATATTATAGAATAATTTTGGGGATTTTTTTTATCGTTATTCATTATTTGAACCCATTTGAAAAAAAAGATTTTTTAAAAATTTTTTCAGAATTTAGAAATGTAAAATGATAGATAAATCGTGGGGGGACACTTCTTTTGAAACTTTAAAAAAAT
The DNA here is from genome assembly GCF_014251375.1 of Blattabacterium cuenoti. Classification (NCBI taxonomy): domain Bacteria; kingdom Pseudomonadati; phylum Bacteroidota; class Flavobacteriia; order Flavobacteriales; family Blattabacteriaceae; genus Blattabacterium; species Blattabacterium cuenoti. The sequence goes on from NZ_CP059187.1 coordinate 295,382, forward strand.
TCTTCAAAAATAAGTTTTTTTTTACAAAAATAGAAGTATTCATTGTTTTTTAGGGGTTTGTGTTCTTTAGATCCTTTTGCAATGCAAGAGGATATTTTTCTATTATTCTGAATAAGACTAAGGAACTAAAAGTTTCAAAGTAGATAAAGTAGATGGGGTGTTCATGTTATGATGGATGAACTTTATTATATTTTTTGTTCCATATTTGGAATTTCTTATGTGCTTCTTCGTCAGTAAAAACACCTTTTTTCACTCCTTCTAATAAATGTTTTTTGAGTAATACGCCGTTTTTAGAAAAAATAGATTTTACCGTTTCTGTAGGTTGTGCCCCTTTCATCAACCATGAAACTGCATTTTGCATCTTTAATACTGTTGAAGGAGGATCCGTATGAGGATTATAAATTCCTAGTTTTTCTATAAATTTTCCGTCTCTTGGAGAACGAGAATCAGCGACAACTATATGATAAATAGGTTTATGTTTTTTACCAATTCTTTTTAAACGTATTTTAACAGACATAGTTTTGATTTTTAATCAAAATTATAGTTTTTTTATCATAAATATTCTTTTCCAAACAAAATACATCTATCTATCTGATTCTCTTTTATTCAAAAAAAATTATTATAATGTTTTTGAAAAAAAATGGTATATTATATTTACATTTTTCATATTTAGACCCGTTGTGTAACGGTAGCACAGCAGATTTTGGTTCTGTTAGTTGGGGTTCGAGTCCCTACGGGTCTGTTGCTGTGTTTTTTTTTTATAAGAAAAAACATACTTTTTCTGAGATATGTTGAATTTTACAAAATGAGTATTGGAATGAAAGTAAAAAAAGAAAAGATTTTACTAATAGCATTTTTCAGTGTTTTAGTATATGTTTTTATACATTTATTGAAATCCTTTTTGGAATTGGATAAATTTACTCTTTGCATATTAAGATATTTTGTCATATCTCTTTTTATGTTGTATGCTTTTCTGAAAAAGGACTTAACGACTTGGATTTTGTTATCCATCATTATAGGAATAGAAGTTGGAATAGATTTTCCAAAAATAGCTGTAGAACTGAGATTTTTGTCTCAAATTTTTTTGAGGATGATCAAAACAATTATAGCCCCAATTTTATTTTCAACTTTAGTAGTTGGAATAGCAAGTCATTCAAATATTAAACAATTAGGAAGTATGGGATGGAAATCCCTTCTTTATTTCGAAATAGTTACAACTCTTGCATTATTTATTGGTCTTATTGCAATTAATGTCTCTCAAGCTGGAGTAGGAATTGTAATTCCATCAGGAATCACTGAACAACAATTGCCTAAAGTAGAAAGTAAAACGTGGCAGGAGACTATTCTTCATGTGTTTCCAGAAAATTTTATTAAATCAATATATCATGGAGATGTATTGCCTATTGTAGTGTTTTCCGTCATATTTGGAATCTCTATGGTTTTCTTGGATGAAAAAAAACGGACCCCGATATTACTCTTTGCAGAGAGTCTTTCTGAAATCATGTTTAAATTTACTAAGATTATTATGTATTTTGCCCCTATAGGAGTAGGATCTGCTATTGCTTATACAGTGGGACATATGGGATTGGATATATTATATAATCTTTTTCAATTATTATTAACACTTTATATAGCTTTATTTATTTTTTTGATGTTTGTTTTATTTCCCATTCTTTTATGGATCAAAGTTCCTTTAAGAGGGTTCATTAAAGCATTAACTGAACCTGTATCACTAGCATTTGCGACTACAAGTTCAGAATCCGCTTTACCTCTTCTTATGGAAAATTTAGAAAAATTAGGTGTTCCAAGAAAAATTATTGCTTTTGTTATTCCTACAGGATATAGTTTTAATTTAGATGGAACGACTCTTTATCTCTCTTTAGCGACTGTATTTGTAGCACAAGCTTCTGGAATTCCTTTAAGTTTTGGTAAGCAAATAATTATAGGATTAACGTTAATTTTAACGAGTAAAGGTGTTGCGGGAGTTCCTAGAGCGTCTTTAGTCATTTTATTAGCAACTGTTGCATCTTTTGGATTGCCTACTTGGCCTATTTTAGCGATTATAGGAATAGATGAATTAATGGATATGGCTAGAACAACCGTAAATGTTATAGGAAATGGATTGGCGAGTTGTGTAATCGCTCGTTCAGAAGGAGAATTAGACGATAAAAAAATGTTAGATTATATAAAAAAACGTGATAAAGATTGAATCTCGTTTTTAATTCATAATTTTTGTTTTGGATCAGTTTTTTTATTATAGGAAAAAGAAATATTCTATAAATTCAAATGGAGTCTTCACAAAAAAAAGTTTTTCCAATATTGCTTTAATAAAATATTGGGGAAAACAAAAGAATAGAATTCAAATTCCATTGAATTCGTCTATCAGTTATTCCCTTGAAAACGTTTACACGGTAACACGATTGATTTACCATCTTAAAGAAAAAAAAAGAAATTTCTCTGTAAGAGTTTTTCTTTCTGGAAAAGAAAAAACTAGTTTTATTCCAAAAATTTTAGAATTTTTTCATAGAATTTCATTTTATTGTTCTTATTTACGAGATTTTAATTTTGTTATAGAAACAGAAAATACTTTTCCACACAGTAGTGGAATTGCTTCTTCTGCTTCCTCTATGAGTTCTTTAGCTTTATGTATCATGGAAATAGAAAAAAAATTAGTTCCTTCTTTGAAGGAAGATTTTTTTTTTAAAAAAGCTTCTTTTTTAGCTAGATTAGGATCCGGTAGTGCTTGTAGATCTATTTATCCTGGACTTGTAGTTTGGGGGGGGCATAAATCTATAAAAGGAAGTAATAATCTTTATGCGATCCCCTATCCCTATCAAGTACATCCCATTTTTACAAAAATGGGAGATACTATTTTAGTAATAGATGAAACCCCTAAACAAATATCTAGTTCAAAAGGACATCAATTAATGAATTGTAATCCCTATGCTAAAGAGAGATTTAAATGTGCTAATAAAAACATGGATAGACTAATCTCTATCCTAAAAAGAGGAGATTTACAAGATTTTGGAGAATTAATAGAACATGAAGCTTTGAGCCTTCATGCCATGATTATGACCTCATCCCCCTATTTTTTATGTATGAAACCAAATACACTGAACGTTCTTGATAAAGTTTGGGATTTTAGAAAACAAAGCAGAAAAAACATTTATTTTACACTAGATGCAGGCGCCAACGTTCATCTTTTGTATCCTCTTCAAGAGAAAAAATTTATCATGAAATTGATCAATAACGATCTTTCTTCTTACTGTAAAAAAATTATAGAAAGTTTTTGTATTTAATATGTAAAATCATTAATTTTTATTAATTTTAGAAGAATGATCATGATCATTTACGATCAAAATGAATGGTGGGTGTAGCTCAGTTGGGTTAGAGCATCAGATTGTGGTTCTGAGGGTCGCCGGTTCGAATCCGGTCGTCCACCCAAAATTATTTTTTTAATGCTTGTTTGATTCTTGTAAAAGCCTTTATTATTTGATCCTCTGTGGAAGCATAAGAAATACGTAAACTTTCATTATCCCCAAAAGCGCTTCCGCTAACAGTAGCAACTTGAGCTTTTACAAGTAAAAATTCAGATAGTTCATCGGAATTATGAATCTTTTCTCCATTAAATTTCTTACCAAAAAGCTCTGATACATTTGGAAAAACATAAAACGCCCCATCTGGTTGATAGACTTGAAAACCAGGAATTTCTTTCATCATATCCAAAACTAAATTTCTTCTTTTTTTAAATTCCTGTATCATATATTCAATTTTATTTGGTAAAGCTTGTAATGCAGAAATAGCAGCACGTTGTGCAATAGAATTCGCACAAGATGTTGTTTGTCCCTGTATTTTCTCACAAGACTTTGCAATCCATTCTGGTGCACCAACATATCCAATTCTCCATCCAGTCATAGAAAAAGCTTTAGATAATCCGTTAAGTGTAATAACTTGATGATGTAGATCAGGAAATACACCTATACTGGTATGTTTTACAGAGTAACAAATGTGTTCATAAATCTCATCAGAAAGAATGATTATTTCTGAATGTTTCTTAAAAACTTCTACTAAATTTTCTAATTCTTCATAGGAATAAACACTTCCTGTAGGATTGCTGGGAGTACTAAAAATAAATAATTTTGTTTTATTTGTAATAGCTTTTTCTAATTGTTTCGGATTAATTTTAAAATTTTTTTCCATAGTTGTTGGGATGATGATAGGAGAAGCTTCACACAATTTTACCATTTGATAATAACTCACCCAATATGGAGCGGGAATAATGACTTCATCATCTCTATTAAGTAAAGATAAAAGAACATTGATAATAGATTGTTTTCCACCAGTAGAAACAATAATTTGAGACGTTGAATATTTCAATCCATTATCACGTAAGAACTTTTTACAGATTATTTCTCTAAGTTCTAAGTATCCAGATACAGGAGTGTAATAATGATATCCTTCATCAATAGCCTTTTTTGCAGCTTCTAAAATAAAATCAGGGGGTAAAAAGTTTGGTTCTCCCAAACTTAAGTTAATAATGTCGTATCCTTTTTTTTTTAATTCTCTAGCTTTCCCAGACATTGCTAAAGTTTGCGAATAAGATATATTTTGTAAACGAC